>JAKQBV010000143.1 GCA_029573925.1 bacterium | reverse complement strand
TGAGCCACGGCCACTACGACCACGCGGGCGGACTGCTCGCCCTGCTCGATGTCGCAAAAAACTTCAAGCTCGTCGTCCACCCGGACGCGTTCGACGAGAAGCTGGCCATGACCCCAAACGGCATGATGCCGATCGGCATTTCAAAAGAGATTGTCGACAAGCTTGCCGCCGCCGGAGTGGAGAGGATAGAGACGACCGAGCCGTTCGAGGTCGTTCCCGGAGTGTCCACTACCGGAGAGGTTCCGTCGGCGAACGATTTCGAGGAGATAGAGCCGATGCTGATGGTCCGCGGGGCCGACGGCGCTCCCGCGCCTGATCCGCTTCGCGACGACCTATCGCTAATTGTCAATACAGATAAAAAGTCCATCCTGCTTCTGGGTTGCGCGCACAGGGGGATAATCAGCCACATCGAGCGCGCCGCCGCCGTCTCAGGAGTCGAAAAGTTCGACGCGGTGGTCGGGGGAATGCACCTAGAGCGCGCCGCCCAGCCTCAGATCGACGCCACCGTCGCCGCCCTGAAAAAATACGGCGTCTCGTCGATAGTCCCGTCCCACTGCACAGGCCCCCGCGCCACCGCCGCCCTTATGGCCGCTTTCCCGAACTCGGCCATGCCGAACTTCGTCGGATATTCGATATCAGCCTGACGCGGGCGAAGCCGATCCGCTATTCTGCCAGCAGTTCCGCCATCGCGGCCCGCGCGCGTTCCGAGTCCGGCTCTATGTGATTTCCTTCTTTTGTTTTTTTCCATTCGCCGGGCAAAGTGGCCGCCCGAGCCCCGCCCTGCCCTGCCGCGCTCAGCGTCGTCGTCAACGCAAGAAAATCAGCCGCGCTCATGTTGGTTTTTATCACCGGCCTCTCCACCAGTGTCTTCGCCAGTTCCGGAGCCTTCTTTATCACGTCAGGCGACGCTAGCTTGTACATGAACGCGACGGCAAGCTTCTGCTGCCTATCGACACGCCCGCTTTCGTCCGACCCCTTTTTATACCTCGCGTACTTAACCGCGTTCTCGCCGTTCAACCTCTGCTTTTCCTTTTTGATGTTTATGTCCAGCCCCTGCTTGCTGTCCGCGTATCTCATATCTGCTTCCACATCGACGTCCAACCCGCCCACGGCGTCTATGACTTTCTCCGCCGCGCTCAGATCAAGTATCACTGTGTTCTCGATTCTAATCCCCAGCAGTTCGCCCACGGCTTCCGCCGTTGCTCCGTCCACTTTTGACAAGAACCTGACTCGTTGGCGCTTCCCGGCCACATTCAGCATCGCGTCCCTCGGTATCGACATCACTCCTATCGCCTTCTTGTTCGGAGAAACCGCCACCGCCATCAACGCGTCCGGCCTGCCATACTTGTCCAGACCCGCTATCAGGAACGCCGCCGCAGGCACAGGCGCGTTCTGTTCGACAACGACTGCCTCGTCGGAAGGCTTTTCCGCCTGTTCGACTTGTGCCGCAGGTTCCTGCGCGATTTCCACCTTGCCCGCTTTTGAACAACCTCCCAGCGCGACAATCCCAGCCGCCATCGCCGCGATCATCCCCAGATATTTCTTTTCGTTTCCGCCATTCATTATCCCCATCTTCCGTTTCCTCCGTTCGCATTCAATCATTTTCATTAATATCCTCCCGTTTACGGCGTTGCGCCACATTCAATTAAACATATTTATTCTCTGTGTCTCTTTGTGTTTCAGGCGCTGATACGCCGCGTTTTCCGCCATTGCGTGATGCCATCAGAGTTGACAAAACATGGCGCAAAGCGAACCGCCGCTAAAAAAACACTATGTTTGTGGAAATGCCGAAAAAATTCAAGTTTTGACGATTGTCACTGTGTCGCCCGCGCGAGTCTTCTTGAAGGCTTTTGCGTCGCCCGACACTCTCCCGATGGGATTGACCGGGCTTGCCGCTCGAATCTCCTCGCCTTGGCTCGCAGGCGTCGGACCGAAAAACACGCAGAACGCGTTTCCCGGAGGCCAGTATCCCAACTCTCCCATCCCGACCACCTCTCGCGCGTCAGCCGACGGCGCGCAGGAAACAGGGATGGAGAAATAAATCTCGTCGCCCCACACGTTGGCCCGCGCAGATATCGGCAACGCCTCCCATATCTTGTCGGAGGTCGCCGAATCGTTCAGAACAGCTTCAGCCTCAGCCGCCCCCGCCGTTATCCTTATCTTCCTGTCAGACATTTTCGGGCCTCCTAAAACCGGGCTTCAAATCGCGGACGGCAAAACAAAACGCGGCCCCCTATATCGCCGCTCCCATTCCCAAATTGCCGCTGTTGAACCGCACAAGCTTTTTCCAGTCTATCTCTCCGCCGACGCAGAAATCCTTCATGAACTCCTCGGTGAAAAGATTTATCACTTTGGCTTTCTGCTTGAGGAAATCATCGTTCAACTCCTTTGCCCTGTATCCGAGAGGCTCCACAATGTCGGTGTACAAATCCTCGTTCCCGCTGAGAAAATGCCAAAAATTCTGACCGACCACTTTCATATAGTTGCGCACATAAGTTGTTTTCGTTTTGCCGTAACAAATTCCGAGAATAGGCTGAACTTTTGCTGTTTGCTTCGACTGAGAAAGCACTTTTACCGCAGTTTGAAAATCCTGCTCCTGCCTTTTGTGCTGTGAACTGTTTCCCCAGTTGGTTCCAGACTTTACTGACACCAGATACTTTATGCCGCCCTTGTCAAACTGAAGGTCGATGCCTGTCGCGGGGGACTTTTCTCCTCCGTATGTTTTTGAGCACACGAATATGGCCAACTCTTCCAAGAAATCGCCGAAAAGCTTCTCCTCTGAAGAATACAAATACGCGTCAAGAATGTCTTTCACAAGCTCCGACGCCACGCCGAAATTCTTTGCCTTGAACAAATACGGATTCTTGCTTTTCAGGATTTTGTTCAGATCAAGTTGTTCCAAACATTTTATTTTGCTCTTGTGAAACTCCGCAATCATGTCGCTGACAAACTTCTCCGTCTCGCCATTTCTCGCCTGTTTCATATCAAAGCCCTCTGAACGCCGACGCCGAGGCGTTTCCTTGCGATTTCGCAATACTCCGGGTTTGAATCGACGCCGATATAGTCCCTCGAAGCCTTTTTTGCGGCCAACGCGGTCGTGCCCGACCCGGAAAATGGGTCCAAAACCACATCGCCCTTATCAGTAAACAACCTGATGAACCATTCAGGCAGAGCTTCAGGGAATGCCGCGCTATGATTCCGATTAGAGCATTCTGTGGCCATGTGCAACACATTCGTCGGATACGCCATCGGCCTGTCCAGCCAGTTCGATATGTTTTTCCCGAACCCGCTGCCCACTCTCGATTCATCTCGCGTCCTGTCCGTTTCGCTCAGATTATCCAAGCGGCTTTCCGCCCACTTCCCGGTGGGAACCATCACTTCATCCTGATACATCTTGAAATGTCGCGATTTATTGAACTGCAACAATCTCTCCCATGAGTCCCTGAATCTGTTCGGCCACTTTCCGGGATAACAGTTTTTCTTGTGCCAGATGAATTCTTCCGTCCAAAGCCACCCCTGCTTTCTCATCTCAAGAATAAGCTCAATGACGTACGTGTGCCTTTCCCCGTTCATCACCTTTTCTTTTATGTTCAACACAAACGTCCCGTTGGGCTTTAAAACTCGTAGCAACTGCTTTGAAATCGGTAGAAACCAACTCACATAATCATCGGGATGAATGCCGCCGTATGTTTTCTTTCTGCTGTCGGCATAAGGCGGCGATGTTATTATCAAATCTATACAGTCGTCCGGAAAATTCGCTAGAACATCCGCGCTGTCCCCATTAATAATACTGTTTACGGACAAAAGCTTTTTCATTGCCGAACTCCGAGAGCCTGTTTCTCCGCGAACATATTTCGCGCGCGAAAAGCTCGGCCCGAATCATTGTGGCGGAAGCGGCGCAAACACAACAAAAGACGCTAATCCGAATGCCCCGCTGTCTAATAGCACATATTACCACATAAGTAGAAGCGGCGTCGAATCAGTCGCCCAGATATTTGCCTAAGAATTCGAAGGTGAGCCGGGAGCTTTCGACAGACGCGGGGGCGTCGGGATAGGTGATGAACGCGTGTTCGGCGCCCTCGAACAGATGAAGCTCGCATACGCGCCCAGCCTCCGCCGCCCTCTCGCACAGCGCCACCGACTGCTCGTGCTCCACCAGAGTGTCTTTCGTGCCGTGCAACAGCAACAGAGGGGCCGCGCCCGCCGCGTATGTCACCGGCGACGCCGCCGCCTGCAACTCCGCGCTCCCGCCGTTCTTCTCTCCAAGGAACCTCGGAAGCAGCATCTTGAACGACGCCGTGTGAGGAGCGTCCGCGCGGATGTCCGTCAGCCCGAAGTAAACGACAGCCGCCTTGATCTCGGTGGACGGGTCCGCCCCGTAGTCGCAGTCAGGCTCGAAGTCAGGATGATTCGCCGTTGCCGCCAGCATGGTCGCCAGATATCCGCCGGCCGAACCTCCTATTGCCCCGATCTTCGTTGGGTCGCCGCCGATCTGCGCCGCGTTCGCCCTCGCCCATCTCACCGCGCACTTCACGTCCTTGACGCTCTCTGGATAAACCCCGCCGTTCTGAATCAGCCTGTAGTTGACGTTGAACACGACGTAGCCGCCCGCCGCCACTTCGCGCGAAATCCTCGTGTAATGCTCCATGTCCTTGTCGCCGAACATGAAGCCGCCGCCGTGAATCACGATAACTATCGGCAGAGCCGCGTCCCCCGCCGGCCTGTACAAGTCGCCTTTCAGCAAAGTCTGCCCTGCCTTCCGGAACGTTATATTCTTTTTTACGATCAGCCCGTCCTCGCCCGGCTGGGAGAAATCAAGCGCCGGAGGGGGGGGCGCGCTCGCGCTCGGCTCCGCTATAGCCGCCCTTCCGCAATGAAAAACAATAAGCGCCGCCGCCAGCAGCGCCGACAACCTCAACGCGCTATTCATAGATGCCATATTGCCCTCCCGCCGCCGGCAGACCGCCCCGGCGCGATGTCTTTTCCGTAAAATTATTATAAACAATCCCGCGGGTGTCCAGTTTACAGGCTAAAACCGCGCGGCTTTCTCTGCGGCGCGCGCTTGACAAAACCTCGGCAGGAAATGAAAATCACTGGGCCGGATTTTCTCGAAAGATCCGGAATGACTTTTTTCGCCGCGCCATCCCCCGGCGAAACAAGATAGTTCAAGGGCGTATAGCTCAGCGGAAGAGCGCTTGCCTTACAAGCAAGGGGTCGGCGGTTCAAATCCGTCTGCGCCCAACCCGAATTTTTATGAGATAATTCTCATATGCGTCAGAATAACAAAACGGCGCCGACGGCCGATCTCTATTTCAAAGCTTTATATCTCTTCCGCGCGTCTGAGAACCACGAAGTGGCGACCTTGTTGCGCTCGACGGGGTCGTTCCAAGAGGTCCGGGCCAGTTCAAGCGCGCGCGCTTCGGACACCGGAGGCGAGAATGCCGCCGCTGGCGGAGTCTTTCCCGGCCCGGCGGCCTTTTTCCAGCCAGTCGCCAGATCAGCGTGCGTGTCGATTATCAGCGCTCCCACCATGTCGTTTAACAACTCCCACCTCGCCGCGCCTTTCTCAAAATCATAAATGAACCCGCTCTCCATCGCGAACGGGTTTGCCGTAACATTTGTCGTTTTCTCGAAACCTTCCGGGTAAAGCTCCGGGAGGATGGACATCTTGTTGAGAGAAAACTCTACCGGGCCGCCGGGAACGCCCTTCTTGAGCATCCACAGCCTCTGGCCTTCGGGGCTGACGCAGAAGCGGATGAACAAGCGCGCGTTGTCCAAATTCGGCGCGCCTTTGAGTATCGCCACCGGGTCCGGCGTTATCACCGTCGCCCGCGCGGGAAGAACAAACCCCAACAGGTCCGCTCCGGCCTGCTCGATGGCGGAAAACGCGTAAGTGTCTATCGACAGCCCCGCAGCCACTTCCCCTGTCGCCAGATCCTTGCCTATCTGTCCCGAACTCTTCGGAAAATTTCTAACGTTGCCGCCTATGCGCGTCAGGATGTCCCAGCCCTTATCCCATCCGCTCGCCTGAAGAATTATCTCGTACATCATGTGAACGCTGCCGCTGTGCCGGGGATCGCTCGAACCCACCATATCCATGAACTTCGGGGACGCCAGATCTTCCCAACTGTCCGGCGTCTCGAGTCCGTACATCTCCAGCAACTTCTTGTTATAGAGAATCCCGAAACCGGCAAGAGACGCGCCGTGCCATCTGAACTGATTGTCGTACAAAGGCATGCCGTTCAACTCCGCAGGAATCCTAGCCAGTTCCTCTTCCGGCAGTCGGAACGGCTCCAGCAGTCCCGCATCCGCAAGCTCAATGTAAGGGTCAAGCCCGCCCCCGTAAAACACGTCCACGTCTATCCCTTGCGGACTTCTAGAAAAACCCGCGCGGATAAACTTCATATCGTCAGACGTCCCGCCCTGATCAAGCCATGTTATCTTGATGTCCGGCAGCTTGTTTGCAGCCAGCCACTCGCTGAACCCTCTGTCGAATTCCGCCCGAATACCCTCCCAGTGAGGGGATATGACAATCAGTTTGCCTTCGGGCGCGGCGGATTTGTCCGCTGCCGGCTTAGATGAACACCCGGCCCCCGCCAGAATTGCCAACGCCGCCAGCGCGACCGCAAAAATCCTCAATGGCGCCTCTGCCCGAATTCGCGCTGCAATAAATCCACTTATTCCATTTATGGCCGTCATGACGGATTCCTCCGCTCATTAATTTTCCGCGTTTTCAGTTGGTTCACTGCGAATGCCGACAACCCGGATTTCGCTGGTAGAAATCCTTTTTAACGCGGAAAAGAATTATCGAAAACAATGATAAACTAAAAAAGGGGAAAAGTCCATAAATTGAAAAATATAAATATATGCAAGTATAGGCAATGGCTTGTACACATTATGACTATTTCGTGTTATCAATAAGTTTTCAACATTTAACATCCTGATTTATTCACATTTTCACAAAGTTTTCCACATTCCTCATGATCATAAACGCCCCCGGTACTCTATTGCGAAGCCCGCAGAAAAGAGGCGATAAAAAAACACGTGGTCGCCGTGAGTATATGTGCATATATGTCGTTGGGGCGCAATTCACGAACAATTGCATACTTTTAAATATCTTTGTCCATTTTGGCTTTTGCTCTTTGTCTTTATTTCTCTTTTATTTCAATTCAAAAAACAATTAAGCGTCAAAGAATAATTATTAAAAACATTTCCTGATTGCCACTAAAACTCAGGTAGTTAAATTGCGCAATTTTGGAGTGCGACGATGAATGTCGCACTCCAAATTAAACGAACTAAAAACCTTTTTACAAAAGCCATATATTTACTGTCAGAACTATCTGATTTTCAGAGATACTCAGGAAACATTTTCCTTTGAATCTCCTCAAAACGTTTCCCAACATCTTTTCGCACGATATGCGCCGAAAGTAAAAGCGAAGCTCTGCCTTCGGCCCTAGCGTGAAAGATTTTGAAAGAGATTTTAAGGAAAAACTTTTTCAAACGTTTTCCCTTAATCAAGTAGTAACAGGCGAACTCTTTCTCAATGATTTGAATCAGGTTAGAATTAGAGACGGAGGCTCTCTGAGAAGAAATGAAATCTTACGATGCCTGCCCGAAGTCGCGGGACGCCGACCCCATGAAAGTCCTGCTGATATTCCCGCCTCCGAGCGACAAGTATTCGCGCGACTATAAAAACGCCATCGGCTCCGGCATCCCTCTCGGAGTGGCGCATCTTGGTTCCGCGCTCGAACACGGCGGATTCAAGGTTGAGGCGTTCGACTTCCAGATTCCCGGCAACACCGACTCGCGTCTGCGGAAAGTATTGCGCGGCGGATTCGGGATGATAGGGCTTTCGGTATTCACGCTTTCAGCGCATTCGGCATACGACATAATAGGGAAGGCGCGCGAGGTTTCGCCCGGCTCTACGTTTGTGGTCGGCGGTCCGCACCCGACCGCGATGGGCGCTGCGGTTCTTGACGAGTGCGGCGCGGACGTCGCGGCATTCGGTGAAGGAGAAATCACGATTGTCGAGTTGGCGCGCGCCATCGCAGCACGCGAGTCTTTCGACACAGTGAAAGGAATCGCGTTCAGGCGCGGCGGGGAAATTGTCATGACCGCCCCTCAACCGCCGGTTGAAGACCTCGACACGCTCCCGCCGCCCGCGCTGCATCTTTTCGACATCAAAAGGTACGCGCAGCCCGGAGCCGCGTCGCTCTATTTCCCATCTATCAACATGATAACCAGCAGGGGATGCCCATACGACTGCTCGTTCTGCTTTAAAAAGCTGTGGGGGCCGCGCTGCCGTTTCATGAGCGTCGGCAGAGTCATGTCCGACATCGCTGAGATTAGGGCCAAGCACGGCGCGGGCGAGGTCGCTTTCTTCGACGACACTTTCACGCTTGACCGCGACCGGACGCTTGCCCTATGCGAAAAGATGCTTGAGGAAAAGAAGCCGCTGCCGTGGAGATGCAATTCGAGAGCGGACCGCGTGGACGCCGAATTGCTGGCGCTCATGCGCCGCGCCGGTTGTTATTCCATCGGGTACGGCATCGAGTCCGGCAACGCCGAAGTTCTGAAAAGGTGCGGAAAAGGCATAACTCTTGAACAGGTCCGGAACGCCGTCGAGCTTGCCCGCCTCGCGGGGATCGAAAGCCGCGGCTATTTCATATTCAATCTGCACGGCGACACCCGCGAGACGATGGAGGAGACAACGCGGTTCGCGCTGTCGCTTCCGCTCACTGTCGCTAACTTCACTATGGCCCTGCCCTACATCGGAACGCGGCTCAGAGACATAGTCGAGAACGACCCCGGCTGCCGCATGGACACAGCGCGCTGGAATGACTGGTCGGCGTACTGCGACAAAGAACCGCTCTTCACTCAAGGAGATGTGGAAGCGGACGAACTGAAGAGAATCATCTCCCGCGCGTACACTCGCTTCTATCTGCGTCCGTCGTACATCCTGCGCGCGCTAAAGCGCGTCAACTCCCTCGAACAAGTAAAATCCTACCTCTTCGCCGCCGGATGGATACTATCCGCGACGCTCTCCTCCTTCTTCGGAAAAAAGAATCGCTGAGCGGCAAGTATTTTGTCGCTTGTTATGTCTGACTTAAGAAGCGTTCTTGCGGCGCATATGCCATGAGAACAACCGTTTGTAGAGGGAAGCGCGGGCGGAGAGGGATGCCCGGCGGGATGGAGATATCAGGGCGGCGGCTGTGAACACGGCGACGCGAAACGCGGCGCCTGTCATGTTCAACAATGCCGCCGCGGCGGCTGCGGACGCGCCGTAATGCTTGCGGTAGAAAAAAAGCAGCGAGGAATAAAACCTGTCCATTTTGTCGTGGCCGAGGAGACCTTCGCTTCCTCCGCCTATATGGAAAATGTCGGCGACCGGGGCGAACCAGACTTCCCATCCGGCGCGCCTGAAGCGGAGACACCAGTCGTGGTCCTCGAAGTACATGAAGAAGCGCTCGTCGAGGGGGCCGACGTCTGCGACGGCGGAGCGGCGGGCCATCAGGCAGGCTCCTGAAAGCGAGGGGACGCGGCGCGCGGCGTTGTGCGCCCACCGCTTGAAGCCTCCGAATGTTTCGCTGGCGGGAAACATCGAGCTGATGAAAAAAGCGTCCCACAGCAGCACGCTCAGAGTGGGCGCGCGGAAGCAAGACTCCTGAACCGAGCCGTCCAGATTGAGGAGCCTTGGCCCGACAAGCCCCGCGCGAGGGTTGGAACGCATGAAGTCCGCCATCGCGTCCAGCGCCCCCGGCGAAAGCTCCGCGTCGTTGTTGAGAAGAAGGAAGAACTCGCCCGACGCCGCGCTCATGGCTTTGTTCTGGTTGGCGGCGAACCCCAAAGGAGCGGCGTTTTCGATGACGATCGCGGAAGGATATTTTTCGCGCGTCATCGCAGCGCTGCCGTCGCGTGACGCGTTGTCAACAACGATGACTTCGAAGGAAGCGCGGGCCGGCGGGGCGGCGTAAATCGAGCGCAGACATCTGTCCAGCATATCCCTGCCGTTGTGGTTCGCTATGGTGATTGAGATATCGGCCGGCATTAGGAAACGGGCGCGCGCGGCGCCACGCCTTTCCCGCTTAGCGCGTCACCTGATGTTCAGGCATTTCTTCTGCTTATTTACGAATTCCTCAGTCAAGCCGTGCCGGGCGAATGCTTCGCGTTTCTCCTGAGGCTGTTTCTCATATAGTTTGATCGCGCGGCGGGCCACTCCGGGGCCGCCTTTAAGCATCCATTCCTTCATGCGTTTCGCGAGCGTCCTGTCGTCGAAACTGCCCTCGACTATCGAGTCCGCGAGAGTTTTTTTTCTAAAAAACAACATTTCCGCTCCGTCTGTCAGCGAGTCCGCGCCCTGAGGCGCGATATGTCGATTTCGATCTTTATCCTGTCCGGCGCGTCCGGGACGGCCTCCAGATAACGTTCAAGCAACTCGGCGGCGAGGGCATGATTCATATTGTTGCGGTCGAGGAAGGCCGCGCGCTCTTTCAAGATTTCCGGGTATTCCGACGCGCCTTCCATTCCCATTTCATATTCCGCTCCCGCCTCTTTCTTCATGCCGAGCGAGTCAAAGCTTCTTGCAAGCCCGGTCCGGATGATGGCCCTCTTGCGCGGAGAGCCGCCCGCGTTCAGTTCGACGGCCATCCTCAGGTCGGCTACCGCCTGCGCGTGGTCGCCGATTTTCTGGTTGAGCAGACCGAGGTTTACATAAATGTCCGGCACGTCCGAGAAGTCAGAGGCTGGATCCTTCCGGATTAGTTCCAGATACTTATTGAAGTGCTCAATGGCGAGCGCGGGGTTGTCGGCGGAGTACGCGTTGAAAATCGCGAAGTCGCGGTGGGTGTCCGCGAGGTTCGGGTTGAGCTCGAGCGAGCGCCTGTAGTTGATGTCGGCTTCCGGCAGCATTCCGAGTTTCTCGTAGCATATTCCGAGAATGGCGTGAACGGCGGCGTTTTCAACTCCGAGAGAGATCGCCGCTTCCAGTTCATCCACCGCCTCCCGCCACATATCTCGGTTCCAGTAAGTCTTGCCGAGGTTGACGCGGAGCACGGGAGTTTTCGGAGACAGGCGCGCGGCCGTTTTCATGTGCTCGAGCGATTTTTCATGCCGCCCGAACTTGCCGTAGATGAACGACAAGTTGCTGTGCAGCGCCAGAGTGTCGATGCTTATCTCGACGTTTTCGGGGTCGCACTCAAGCCCCTTCTCGAACTGTTCCGCAGCCCGCAGAAAATCCCCGGCGGCCATATAAACCGCGCCGAGGCCGGCTCGCAGGAACCTCGATTCGGGGTTGAATTCCTCCGCCTGCTTGAGGTAGTCGAGCGCGCGCGGCCAATCCCCGCGCTCTATGTGATGCTCCCCTCTCATCAGCAGATAGCGGGACACCACAGTCTTTTCGATCCGGTCGTAATCCTTGTCGTCTGTATTTATCGCGCTCGTGTCAATCCTGTCCCACGGGTCGGAGCGGAGCATCTTTTTTTCGTGCGGGAGCAACTGGTACATGAGGCCGTTGACGTGGACCGGCGCGCCGCCCTGCTGAACGCTCAGACGCTTCGTGAAGTAGAGCTTGTTCTTCATGCTCGACTGGTTGACGACGAACGATTCGAGGTCGGAGATGTCATCGACGTCGAACAGCGGGATATCGTGTCTGCCGAATGAGAAAGCGGTCTGAGAGATATCGCCCTGCCTGCCGATGAGAACGATGTCGCGCCGCATCCCGGCCATCGCTCGCGAGGCGGATATGGGGAACGTCTCGATTTCAAGGGTGGAAAAGATTATCGCGTCCCTGTCGGCGTTGATAAGCATGTTGCGGGCATAGACGGGGGCCATAGTGTCGCGGGACGCGTCGGCTGTTTTAGAGTTTGCGACGGCGGACCACGCGACCATCCCCGCCAAGACGGCGAACGCGGGAGCCCATAAATATTTGTTTTTTCGCAACGCGCCGAGCGCGGCGTCCGCTCCGATGGCTATGAACACCGCCAGCAACTGAAGCGACGCTATGTGGAACACCTTTACTACGTAAGAGGCGCGCGGGCCGTACAGAAAGTTGAGCAGAAGGATGAAGCCCGCGAAGAGCGCCAGCCAGAGGGCGGCCAGAAGAGCGGCGCGCTCTCTAAGCCTGAACGCCGCAGCGATCACTCCCACCGGCAACAGCAGCAACAGCGCCGGAGTCCTCTCCCTCCACAGCCTCCATCCGTAGTCGCGCGCGAACCTTATTTTTTCCGAGAACGCCACCCTTGGATTTTCCGTTCTGCGGTCCACGCCTTTCAGGTGGTTGATGAATCCGGCGACGGTCGTCTGATCGTCCCAGTTGATGGCCGGACCGGCGGCGGACCTCGCGGGCAGATACATCGTCAACGAGAATCCGACCGCGGCGGCCATTGCCGCGGGAGCGAGCCATTTTATGACAAATCGCAACGAACGCCTGTGAACCCACAGGATGAACAACCCGATGACCGGAAGCGCCAGAGCCATGCTGTAGTGGTTGACCATTCCAAGAGCCGACACCGCGCCGAGAGCCGCGAAACTGCGCGCGTCGCCCCTCGTCCCTCTCATGCCCCAGACGATGTTCAGCGAAAGAATCAGGAAGAAGAAGTTCAGCGAGTAAGCTTCTGCCTGAACCGCCTGCTCCCAGAAGAGCCGGGAGACGGCGAGGATAGTCGCGCCGAGCAGAGCGGCCTCAAGCCGCATCGACATGCGGCGGAACAGGCGGAACGAAAGAACTATCGCGCCCGCCGCCGCGAACGCGGACAGCAGGTTCACGGCGAACCCGCCCGTCCCCGGCGCGGCATACGTGAATAGTTTGCCGAACAGTGATATTATCGGATATCCCGGAGCGTGCGACACGCCCAGCAGATAGGCGCTGGAAACGAACTCCGGGTTGTCGTCGAAGAGGAAATCCGGCGCTGCCGTCCTCGCGTAGAGCGCCAGAGCGGCGAGGAAGACCGCAACCGACCACGCGCCGTCGCGCGGGCTTCGCGCCGTCTTTTTCGCCGCTTTGCCGCTCACTTTCCGCCGCCCATCTCGGAGATCGCGCATTCCGCCGTTTCGGCGGCGAACAAGAACTCTCCGCGCCACGCGTGCTCTATAACGCCGTCCCTGCCGATAAGATACATCGACGGCACGCCCCTGACTTTATAAAGCGTGTTCGCCTCGCCGCCATAGTCTAGCGCGATCGGTTGCGTCAACTGAAGCTGCGCCGCGATCTGGTCTATCAAACTCACATACTGCGGCGTTTCTGGGTTGCTCTTTTCCGGAATCCCGACTACCGTCATGCCCTGAACCCCAAGCCTTCGCCCATCGCTCCTTAGAAAACTCTCCACTCTCGGCAACTGCATCTTGCAGTGCGGGCAACCCGGCGACCAGAACGTCACCAGAAGTCGCGTGAATCCTTTATAGAAAACAGGCGACTGGTCAAGCCCGTCCAGCCCCTTGAGCTTGAACGCCGGGGCGGGCTTCCCGACAACGCTCGCATACTCCGGAGCGGAAATCATCCCCGGAAGCTCGCAACGGGGGACTTCCTCGCCTTTCGCCACCCTCGTCGCCATTTCAATGAACGACATCGTCCTTATCGTCTGGCTCACAATGAAAGAGCCTGCGTATCTTAAGTCGCCTTTCTTGTCCACTAGCGCGAAATACGGCACGGTGGTCATCTCGTAAGCCCTCGCCGTCCCGTTATTGAGATCAAAAACAGCCCTAGCTTTCAAACCCGAAGAAGCCAGCGTTTTTGCTTTTTCGGTGTTTTTCTTTTCGCCCTCGTCTGCGGTCACGGCGAGAATCGTCACAGCCGCTTTGTCCGCCGCAAACGCTTTTTCCAACTCCTTCATCATGTCCATGCAAGGCTTGCAGGTCGGATGCCAGAAAGCGATTATAAAAGTCTTGTCCTTCATTGCGGCGATTGTGACGGATTCGCCTTGCGCGTCCCTGAGAGCGACTGCGGGCGCGGGCGCGCCCAGTTTTATCACGTTGTGCGCGGCGGCGTAGCTGTCGGCGGAAAGAGCCGTCTCCGCCGCCTTCGTCCCCGCCTTCTTCGTGTCAGCCTGTTTCGCCTCTTTGCCCGAACAACTCAATGGAAACATACACATCGCCAACAGCAGAACCAACACTGCCGGCGCGCTCGCGATTGACCTTCCGCTGTACATAGCCTCTGCACCGTCCCCGTCAGATGTCATAAATATCAGTAAATAATATATAACTTTTGCGCCTAGTTGTCTAAACCGGTTTCGTCTCGCGTTCGGCTGACACTCCGCGTTTGCGGGATCTAAAAAAAGGGAGCGGCCCTTGAGCCGCCCCCTCGTGTTGTCATGTCCGCCTCCGGCGGCGAATCAGCTTAAAAGCTTCGAGAGCATTCCGGCCGCTTTTTTCGGGTTGAGCAAATCGCGGCGAGAAGCAGTCTTAATCTTCCGCTGTTTATCGATGTCGGCGGCCATTTCGAACATCTCATCCTTGTAATGAAGGACTTGAATGTAGTTGACTTCCGCGTAATCGCTTGCAATGTGAGCTTCGGGATAGCGGCCTTTGATCTGCTCGACGCGCTTTTTAGCGAGGTTGATGATGTCCTCTCGCTTGCCGAAGTTGAGCGCGCCGGTCGCGCATGCGGTGACGCACGCCGGTTGAAGTCCGTTCGTTATGCGTTCGAAGCAGAGCGTGCATTTGAAGTAAGGCGCGCCTTCCTTCTCCTGTTTCGGGATGTTGTATCCGCAGTTCATCCCTTCCACCTTCGCCGTTCGCTCGTTGTAAACGACGGCTCCCGTGTCGGTCACTACGACGGCCTTGTCGTCGACGCCGTCTGCTATCATCTTGCAGGCTGGCTCAATGCAGTGACGACAGGAATCTTTGAAGAACGTCCAGATTATGCCGTTCTCTCCGCCTTCCTGTTCCTTGAACTTGACCACAGTGCGGGTCTGCGCCGAAAGGTCGGGCGGATTCTGATAGGTTCCCCGGTTCGAGGTTTTCTCAGCCGGGTCCTGATTCCACGTTTTGCAGGCTTTCTGGCAGCCTCTGCATGCCGTGCACCTAGATGCGTCGAAAAGTTTCGCGTAAGACATTCCGGATCACCCCTTCCTTTCTATATTCACCATGAACGCCTTTGATTCAGGGATCAGGGTGTTGGCGTCGCCCACCGTCGGAGTGAGCAGATTGGCGCTGTCTCCGCCGTTAACGGGCGCGCACCAGCCGAAATGCCACGTCGTTCCCACCTGATGGACAGTCTGGCCGTTGATAATGAACGGTTTGAACCTCCCGGTCACATTCGCCACGGCTTCTATCTGTCCTCTCGGAGACTTGACTATCACCATCTCGCCGTTCTTTATTCCCTTGAGCGCGGCGAGTTCTTTGCTTATCTCCACAAAGTTCTGCGGCATCAGTTCGACGAGTTGTTTGTTCCAGCGCGTCATGAGCCCCGTCTGCCAGTGCTCGACCACTCTGTATGTGGAGCAGACGATAGGATAGCGCGGGTCGCAGGTGAGATAGACGTCCTTGCCCTCTCCCTCTCCCTTCTCGTTGAACAATTTCACTACCGGGTTGATGCGCTGCGCGCTGAACGCGTTCTTCTCAACCGGGCATTCCAGCGGCTCGTAGTGTTCCGGGAAAGGCCCGTCTGCCAGTCCGGGACCGAACAGCCTTGCGACGCCTTCCCAGTTCATTATGTACGGAAGCTTTCCGGCTTCCTTGTTGGACATCGGGGGAGCCGCGTTGTCCGCAACGTCTCCCACCCATTTGCTTCCGTCCCATTTGATGACCGGCATTTCGGGCCGACGCGGGTTTCCGTCTAAATCGACAGATGAGCGGTTGTAAATTATGCGGCGGTTCAACGGCCAGCACCACGCCCAGTTCGAATATAGCCCTATGCCCGACGCGTCCACGTTGTCGCGCCTCATCAGCATGTTTCCGGCTTCCGGGTAGCTTCCCCCATACAGCCAGCAGCCGCAAGCCGTCGAGCCGTCGTCCTTAAGTCCGACGAAGTTCGCCACCTGCGTTCCCTTCTTGAGCGTCGCTCCGTCCGCGCCCGCCACATCCTGCGTGTAATAGCCGTTTATCTCGCGGGCTATCTTGCGCACGCTGAAGTGTCCGTTCTCCTCGTAATCCCAAGAAAGGTTGACCACTGGAGCCGGGAACGCGCCGCCTTCCTTCTTGTACAGCGCCTTTATCCGTTTCTGTAGCTCATCGATTATCTCTCCATCCGCCATAGCCTGCCCCGGAGGATTCGCGCACTTATATCTCCACTGTGACCATCTTCCGCTGTTGATTATGCTTCCCTCTTTTTCCATGCAGGCAGCGCACGGAAGCATGAACACGGCGGTCTTGACCTTTGCCGGGTCCATCCCCGGTCCTTTCCAGAACTGCCCTGTCTCATTCGGGAACAGGTTTACGTTCACCATCCAGTCAAGCTGGCCGAGAGCCTTGCGGACTTTTCCCGCGTTCGCGCCGCTGCATGCCGGGTTCATCCCCCACGCGAAGAAGCCGGAGAATTTCCCCTTGCTCATCTGGTCGAACAGGTTCAGCCACGAGTAGTCCGCGCCCGCGTCGTTTTTCGGCCACCAGCCGTATCCGAAGTCGTTGTCCTTAGTCGCCGCGTCGCCGAAGAAAGCCTTAAGGAGACTCACCGTGTACTTGGGAGTGTTGCTCCACCAGTTGAGACTCTGAGGCTCTTTGGTGGTCGGCGTGTTCGTCTTTAGGTAGTCCGCCAGAGTCGGCAACGTGGCCAACGGAGCTTTCAGGTATCCGGGGAATATGTGGAAGAGCAGCGCAAAGTCGGTCGAGCCTTGCACGTTCGACTCGCCGCGCAGCGCGTTCACTCCGCCGCCCGCCACGCCTATATTGCCCAGCAGCAACTGTATCATCGCCATCGCGCGGATGTTCTGCACGCCCACCGTGTGCTGCGTCCATCCCATCGCGTACATAATGGTCGCCGACTTGCCGGGGCCGGCCGTGGCCGCGTACGCCTTGTACACCCTCAGCAGGTCTTCCTTCGCCGTCCCTGTCACGCTTATGACTTTTTCAACATCGTATCTCGAGTAATGCTTCTTGAGAAGCTGATACACGCAGTTCGGGTCCTGCAGCGTCGGGTCCTTCGCTATCACGCCGTCGGCGTCCTTCTGGTACGCCCACGTCGCCTTGTCATACTTGCGCGTCTCCGGGTTGTAGCCGGAGAACAGCCCGTCGTCGAATCTATAATCCTTGCTGACTAGAAACGAAGCGTTCGTGTAATTCTGAACGTAGAACTTGTCAACCAGATCGTTGTCCAGAATATACTTGATCATTCCGCCGAGAAAGGCGATGTCCGTGCCCGACCGCAGCCGGGCATAGATATGGGCCTTAGAAGAAGTGCGCGTGAACCGCGGGTCGCAGTGGATCAGCGTCGCCCCGTTCTCAATCGCCTTCATAACCCATTTGAACGCCACCGGATGGGTCTCCGCCGAGTTGCCGCCCATAACCATTATGCAATCGCTGTTGCCTATATCGATGTAATGGTTCGTCATCGCGCCGCGTCCGAAGGACTCGGCCAGAGCCGGAACCGTCGACGAATGGCATAGCCTCGCTTGGTGCTCAATGTACGTCAAGCCCAAACCTCTTAAAAACTTCTGGTAGATGTAGCATTCCTCGTTGTCAAGCGCGGCGCTTCCGACGGACGCGATGCCCTCCGTCCGGTTCACCGTCTCTCCCTTGGCGTTCTTCTCGGCGAAACTCGCGTCGCGGCTCTTCTTCGCCAGCTTTGCGATCTCGTCCAGCGCCCAATCCCACGAAACTTCCTTCCATTCCTTGCCATACGGCTCGCGGTACAACGGCTTCGTCACTCTGTCGTCGTTCACCGCGAGGTGATACAGCGACGCGCCCTTGCTGCACAGCGCGCCCCGGTTGATCGGAGCATCCGGGGCGCGCTGTGCAGCAAGGGCGCGTCACTGAATCACCTCGCGGAACGACGACAGAGTGACGAAGCCGT
>JAKQBV010000130.1 GCA_029573925.1 bacterium | reverse complement strand
ATGTTTAATGAGCGTTGATGGATGCTCGCGTGCCGAGGGCAGTCAACGTAAAAGACGCCGCCGGACTCATCTGTTATTCTTTCCCCGATGAGTTCCCTTGCGACGTCGCCGATATCAATATTCGTGATAAGCGAATAGTATTCCTTCGGGTTATTCATTTTTTATGGCACCCGCGAATCCTTCCAGACTGAGGAATGTTTTTCTTTTGTCGGAGAACGCGCGCTCGGCGCACGTTTTAATGCCCCAGCGATCTCCAATAATGATTGCCGTCTTTTTTGCTCGGGTGACCGCTGTATAAAACAGGTTGCGATGATGCATGAACGACTGCGACTTGTGAACGACCGCGACGACACACTCGCATTCGGAGCCTTGCATTTTGTGAACTGTCGAAGCATATGCGAGAGAGATATTCTTCATCGCCTCGTTGTCGAATTGGCGCACTCCATCGTCGAATTCAATGTGATAAACCCCGTTGTCGGAATCGTATCGTTTGATATAGCCAACAGCGCCGTTCATGACATCGAGTGTATAGTTATTGCGGTTCTGGATGACTTTATCGTTAGGATGGAGTTTCGGACGCCTGTTAGGGCGCACCGGATCGACGTCATATCCGAAACACTTATTCTGAAGAATCCGCTGCAGCTCGATATTCAGATTATCCACGCCCAGGACGCCTTTCTTCATGGGAGCGAGAAGCTGAATATCCCGGATAAGGTCAAACCCGAGTTTCTCGTGCAATACATTCTCGTACAGATAGAGAATGAATTTGAGAATCTCGCCGGGCTCTTTGAATTTGTCGATCACATACCATTCCTTGCGGGTGGATGTGCCCTCGACGTTTTGCGGAACGCGGCCGGAGAGGATGGCAATGCTGTTTTCCTTCAGGATACCAGCCTGTCGCACGACCTCGGAAAGAATTGTCGTTGGAACGAGTTTTCTCTGAATCAAATCACGAAGGATATTGCCCGGACCCACAGGGGGCAATTGGTTGTGGTCGCCAACCAGAACAAGATTCGTGCGGCTGAAATCAATCGCCTGGAACAGATGCCAGCAGAGTGGAACGTCCAGCATGGAAACCTCGTCGAGAATGATAACGTCCGCGTCTATCGGATTGTCCGGGCCCCGTTGGAACACATTGCCGTCGTATCCGAGCAGACGATGTATCGTGGATGCCGACATGCCCGTGGCCTGTTCCATGCGTTTTGCGGCCTTGCCTGTAGGCGCTGCGAGAACCACGGTCAGATCGGCGTCGAGGTAAATGTCGACGATGCATGAAACTGTGTATGTCTTTCCGGTGCCCGCGCCGCCGGAGATGAGGCACATTGAATTTTCAATAGCGGTTTGAACCGCTTTTTTCTGCCCGTGGTTCAGACTGCCGGAAATGCTCGCAAGCGCGGACGCAGCATCGAGCTTTGTGTTCACTCCGGCGCATTTTTCAAATATTCCGGCGATGAAACATTCCATCTCATAAATTGATCTGAGCGCGACAAAGAACTGATTCTCGTGGGCGTTGCAAATTATCCTGCCGGATTCTTTAATCAATCCATCGAGTTGCTCTTCGATAAGTTCACGGCTGTCGAGCGTGTCGAGAATGAGAATCTTATCGGCGCGGGAGATCAAGTCCCGGTACTCGACATAGCAGTCGCCGTCGTCAATGGCGGTCTCGACAATGTAAAGAAGCGCAGACCGGATGCGAGACGGCGACGACTTCGGGGCGCCAGCCTTGCGGGCAAGCATATCCGCTTTTTTGAATCCATAACCGGGGATGTCTTCGATAAGACGGTATGGATTCTCCTCAATGACACGCGCCGCATTGTTTCCATATTTTTCGATCAGGGACATGATCTGCCGATGCGTCAGATCGTAAGCGGCAAGCCGGGTCATGCATTTGTTGTATTCCTTATGTTTGACCCATTCCGCATGAAGCGTCATGGCAACATCTAAGGTCACACCTGGAACGGAGGTAAGGCGCTCCGGCTCTTCGGATACAATCCGGTCAAAATCATCGCCGCAGAACTGCGCGATTTTAACTGCACGGGCCATTCCGATACCCTTCATCTCCGGATTTGATGCGATGTAGTTCGCAACGCCCTCGACGTCGTAGTCCGTGTCATACTCGAATCGAAACGCCGT
>JAKQBV010000108.1 GCA_029573925.1 bacterium | reverse complement strand
GCTCCTAGGCGCGGCGACCGCGCTCTGGATAGGGATTATGACATCCATAAGTCCGTGCCCTCTGGCGACGAATATCGCGGCTATTTCATACATATCAAGAGATATAGGGAACTCTCGCCGCGTATTTTTGTCCGGGTTGTTTTACACTGCTGGAAGAACTCTCATTTATCTGATTATCAGCGTGGTTGTCGTGGCCGGACTTCTTTCTGCTCCCGGCATATCGATGTTTCTACAGTTATACCTCAACAAGATTGTCGGCCCGATACTGATAATCGTCGGCATGTTTCTGCTGGGACTTGTGTCGCTCCCATCTATAGGCGGAGGCATGAGCGAAAACGCGAGGAAAGCGGCCGCGCGCGGAGGGGCTGTCGGCGCCGGACTCCTCGGAATGCTTTTCGCCCTTTCATTCTGTCCAATCTCGGCGGCGTTGTTTTTCGGCGCGCTTATTCCTCTAGCCGTTAAGTTCCACTCAAGCGTTATATTTCCTGTGCTTTTCGGCATAGGAACAGGTCTCCCAGTGGTTGTTTTCGCAGGGATAATCGCTTTCAGCGCCGGGTCTCTGGGAAAAGCTTTTGACGCTCTCGTTAAGATAGATTTGTGGATGCGCAGGATAGTGAGCGCGGTGTTCATAGGAACCGGCATTTATCTGACTTTAAAATATGTTTTTTTCTTGTTCGGTTAAAATTGGAGGCTGAATATGAACGAAAAATGCAAATGCGAATGCGAAACAAAAAGAGTCATAGTGTTTCCATGTTCGGGCGGTAGCAACGTAGGGCAACTTTCAAATGCGGCCGCCGTCAGAATGACCCAAGCCGGAGTCGCCTCCATGTTCTGCCTTGCCGGCATCGGAGGACATATCAGCGGAATGATCGCTTCCTGCAAAGGCGCTGACGCTATTATCGCGATAGACGGATGCTCTGTGGCCTGCGCTAAAAAAACACTTGAGCATGCCGATATTCCAATCGCAAAATACGTCGTCGTTACAGAACTCGGCATTGAGAAGAATAAAAACTTCGACTTGAATGAAAACTATATCACAAAAGTGGTCGACGCCTGTTCCATGCAAGCATAGAATAATTGTATGGCAAAACACGGCTGTCTTTCTTTCGACGCCGCAAATAGCAAGAATTTGCAATCATGCTGAAAGTTAGCGAAGATCGCATCTATTAGTGTTAAGAGAAGGGAAATAATTATGAGAAAGAATACGATTGTTATAGCTAAAACGACGGCGTTTCTTCTATTTTTATACGTTTATATTGCCGGTTCTGCGGCGGCGCAGATAATGCCCGGGTCGCCTTTGGGCGACTTGAAAATACAAGCTGACCCCAAAGGCGAGATACAACTCGGCAAGTTCGGCTCACCCTACGTTCTGTGTTTTTTTATTCCCGGAGACGAAGCCACGGCGTCCGAGATTAAAGCTCTTCAAAAAATCATATCCGGCGACAAAATACTTTCCAAGTTCAAGATTATCATGGCGACGCGCGGCAAGGACGACAACGAACGGGAATTGGCCCGTTCTTATGTGAAAAAAAACGGTTTTAAAGCGACATTGGCTTTTGATCCTGAGACGGCAGCCGCCCGCGCGTTCACAGCTTTCCAGTTTCCATCATTCTTTATCGTGGACTCTAAGGGAGAGTTAAAGACCTTGCGCGTTCCTTCGGTCACGAAGCCGATTCGCAGGCTCGGATTCGAGGAGATGCTCGGCATCTCAGCCGACGGCGGCGACATTCCAATGATCGACCTCTTTGAAGAAACCAGCGCAACTAAAGAGCAACTGAATATGATTGGAAAAAAAGCCCCGGATTTCACATTGACTGATATGAACGGCAAGACTTACAAGCTTTCTTCCCTCAGAGGCAAGAACGTCATAGCCGTGTTCTGGAGCGAAGGCTGCCCTCACTGCCGAGTGGATCTGCCGCTCCTAAATGATTTCTACACGAAAAACAGACAAAAACACAACTTCGAGGTTCTGGCCATAACAAGAAAAGGAGACGCCGGCAGCGTCAAAAGAACCACAGACTTCGTTTCGCAAAACAAGCTTCAATTTCCAGTTCTTTTATATACAGAAGATTCATTGTCTAACGACTATAACATTAAGTACATTCCAACCGCATTTTATATTGATCCCGATGGAAAGATAGTCGAACTGACTGTCGGAACTCCGCCGAACTTCGACAAGACGATGGAATCGATATTCACGGATCCGAAGAGGCTCGGCGGAAAGTAATGACCGCATATGCGGCGGCCTGTATGCAATCTTCTTTACCATTTATCTTTGAAACTGTATAATTGCGGCATGATGAACAAAGCTCACCCAAAATACGATGAGAACTTTTTAGCGTTGAGACCTGAGCCGACGGCGGGCGACGGGCAATATGAGTATTTCACATGCAAGGACGGCACAAAGCTGTTCGTGCAATACTGGTTGCCTGACAAGGGGCCGGTGGAAAGAGTTCTGCTGTGCATGCATGGCATGAGCGCGCACGGATGGTATTACTCGCTCACCGCGGACGCGCTCGTCCCCCACGGTGTCGCAGTCTATGTTCCGGACTACCGCAGTCACGGCCTGAGCGACGGCCATCCCGGTCACTTATCGGACGGAATAATTCTCGTGGAAGACATCGCCGAGTTGTCCGAGCATATCATGGCGAGGCATCCGGGCGCGCGGCTTTTCGTGCTCGGAGAAAGCCTCGGCGGGGCGGTAAATGTGAATTTCAACATCGATCACCCCGGCAAAGCCGCAGGTATGATCCTGCTTGCGCCGGCCATAAAACCGGCTATGAAATTCTCTCTCCGCGATTTTATCAAAATCCCATTCTACCTTCTCGCTTTCCTTATTAGTCGTTCTTGGCGGGTTGTTAAGGTTACTGGGGACGAGCATCGCGGTATGCGAAACAAAGACAACATTGTATACGACCAGAACGACCCATTGCATTTGAAGTATGTGAGCACGGCGTACATGATGGCTGTGAAGAAATTGCTCGACAGGGCCGCAAAAATAGGAGCCGCGTCGATAAAAACACCGGCGTTGATTTTTCAGGGCGGTATGGACGTGGCGGTTTCGGCGGCGGCCACAAAGCAGTTTTTTGAAAATCTGGCATCCGAAGATAAAACATTCAAATTCTATCCTGAAGCTTTTCATTGCATGCAAACCGATTCAGGTTGCGCGGACATGAGGGACATCATCAGAGACTGGCTGTTGGCGCGCTGAGCGGCTGGCTGAAAGAGGTTTTTTGAACATCGACATGAAATGGACGCCGCATCCGGCAAATCCGTTGATTTCTCCCGTTTGGCCCGAATGGCTTGTGGGCGACCCTGTGGTCCTTCCGCCGGAGGAATCCCCGGACGGACGCTGGCACATGTTCCTGAATTCAGTTCTGTTCATATACCGCTATACGAGCGGCGACGGGATAAAGTGGCGGCGCGAACAGAGAGTTTGCAGGGGAATGCGCGCGTGGCTTTTGCCCCGCGAGGACGATTTCATTCTTTATCATGAATCGTTCATAACGCCGTGGCGGTCGGATATCTCTGCGCGCGTGTCGAAAGATTTGGAAAACTGGAGCGCTCCGAGAAAAGTCTTGTCCCCTTCCCTTCCGTGGGAAATGGGCGCGGCGCGAAACATGTCATGCCCATGCGTCGTGAAAGACGGCTCAGTCTATAGGATGTACTACAGTTCTAATTCAGTTTTTCTAAAGGACTTAGGATTCGGAGAGCCTAAATATATAGGCGTTGCGGAGGCGGACAATCCGTTCGGGCCGTTCGTGAAAAGGCGCGAGCCGATTTTGTCTCCCAATCCCGGCCACGCATTTCGTAACATGGGAGCAGGCGCGATTAAGGTTTATAGAGATGATGAAAACGAAAGATGGATTGGCTTCAACAACGGCATTTTTACTGATGAAAAGGGACGTTCTCGCTCTGCAATCATGTTGCTCACTTCTAAAGATGGGATATCATGGGATGAACCTTTCGCGGCCCCCATTATCTCTCCCGACAAAGGCTGGAGAAAGGCGCTGGTCTATCAATTGTGTCTCGCCCCGCGACCGAACGGGGAAATATGGGTGTATTACAACGCGCGAGACGGCTGGCGGTTCGGCTCTGAAAGAATCGGGCTGGAAATCGGCCGTCCGTTATCTTGATATGTCTGGAAGAGTTTCATCCCGTAATCAATCGCTATTTAATTATTGACATGGAATTTAAAAACTCTATAATTAAAACGCCAATGAAAAAGCCGTCGTGGTGGAATTGGCAGACACGCTAGCTTGAGGGGCTAGTTCCCGCAAAAATGGGAGTA
>JAKQBV010000082.1 GCA_029573925.1 bacterium | reverse complement strand
CCGGCTTTTCAGCTTCGAATTCGGGGCCGGAAGCCGTCTTTTTGTCGATGAGCTTGATTATGTGGAATCCCAACTGTGTCTCGACAGGTTTCGGGGCGAGCTGTCCGGGGGCGAGCGAGAACGCCGCTTTCTCGAACTCCTCGAAAAACGTTCCGCGTTTCATCCATCCGAGTTGGCCGCCTGTTTCGCGGGTCGATTCATCCTCGGAGAACTGTCGGGCCAGATTCTCGAACGGCTCTCCAGTGTTCACTCTGGTTATCATGTCCGCCGCGCGTTTTTCCAGATTGCCTTTTTCCTTCTTCGCGAGTTCTTCTCCGATGGCTTGAGCGGTTTTGCGCTGGATGACGTCCTTCATCATCATGTCTTTGTAAATCTCGTATGTGACGCCCATTCTCAAGAGGTAGCTTCTGAACTCGTCTTCACGCTCTTTGTCGGCGGCCACGCTGAGAAATTTCGCCTTGGCCCCTTTGTCCTTTGACTTTCTTTCAGGGCCTACTATGCGTTCTTTTTCTTCATTTATCGCTTTTGTTATCTCTGCGCTGTCTGCGGAGATGTTGCGCTTCTTCGCTTCTTGAAGGAACAACTCTTGGCTGACGAAGATGTCTACGGCTTGGGTTCTCAGGAAGAGGTCCGCGACATAGTTGTTCATGCGCTGCCCGGTCTGAGCTTCGTAGTTCTGCTTGAACTGGATGTACTTGTAGTTGTATATCTCGGAAGGCACGTCCACTCCGTCAATGCGCATCGTGTTAGCCAAAGGCTTTGCGTCTTTGCGGGACTGGTCGGGCTTCAGGCCGGGGGCGAAAGCTCCATAGGTGAAGAATACTCCGAAGATAAGGAATATCCCGAGGAACGCCCACACGATGATAGATGTGTTCTTTCTCAAATAGGAAATAATCATTCCGCACACTCCTTTAAGGATAAAGGCCGCGGGTCGCGCGGCGGTATTATGACAGCCTCTGCTTGTTATTTCTTTTTAAAACTTGGGATGGCGGTCAGCGCTTTCCCGTCTTGCGCGCCCGGCGCGAAATCCCGCCATTCAATAGTCCTTTTGAATAAATACTCTTTGCCCTTTTTGACGAACAAGTCCTGTCTGGCCAGAATTGTGGGATTCCCTGAGAAATAGTTCACGGTGCGGCTCAGTTCTCCTGTCACCTGCATTACGTGAGAGCCTGTCGCAGGAAGGAATTCGAAGACGACTTCGTTCTCGGCCTTCGAGCCTTCGACGTGGGCGCTGACGGAGCCGGCTCCATCTATCGAAGCTCGCAGGTTTTTCAGAAACATCCTGTAGTCCGCTCCCGGAATATCCCTCACTCTCGGGTCGCTCTGCGGCAGGGTGGTAAGCCCGGCCGGTTTATAAACATAATATTTATAATCTCCGGCTTTTGCGTCTTTTTTATGAACAACTACTGTGTTCTGGTGGTGCCCGCGCAGAGCTTCAAGCCTCATGAGCCAGCCGTCATCTTTTTCGACATATTTCATCGTGAACTCGTTGCGCAGCGCTTCTCGCTTTTCATCGTCGAGTTTTTTTGCGGGTTGAAGCGGTTGAATCAGGCTGAAACTAAGCGAGTATTCCTTAACCGGCTCCACGTAAGCAAGGATGGAATCCAAGAATTCGGCGGGGGAGGGCGGTTTGGGCGCGGGCTGTTCCGCAGCGGCCTGAGCGGGCTGCTCTTCGGCTGATGTGGCCGCAGGCGCAGGGGCGGCCGGGGTTTGAGCGAGCGCGGCCCCGAAGGATGCGAATAGAATTGAAACGATTATTGCGGCAAATAGCTTTTTCATAAAACGTGTCGGCTGCCTATTCTTTCCAGAGATCGGCCTGCCGGTTCTCCCTTCCCGGTTTGATATTGAGATGCTGGTAGGCGAGGTCTGTTGCGACGCGGCCCCTCGGAGTTCGTTGAATGAAGCCGAGTTTCGCCAGATACGGCTCGTAAACGTCGTTTATGGTGTCCTGTTCCTCGCTGACTACGGCGGCAAGCGTGTCGAGTCCTACTGGGCCGCCTTTGAATTTTTTTATTATCGCCTCAAGGATGAGGCGGTCCATTTTTTCGAGTCCGACGGAATCGACTTCAAGCATGGATAGCCCCTCGGCGGCTAGAGATGGAGTGATCGCGCCGTCGCCTTTGACCTGAGCGTAGTCGCGCACCCGTTTGAGCAGCCGGTTGGCAACACGCGGCGTGCCTCTGGAGCGTTTGGCAAGCTCTTTGGCCGCTTCTATTTCGATAGTTATGCCGAGCACGCCTGCCGCTCTTAAAATGATTTCCGTCAGGTCTCGCTCCTCGTAAAAGTCCATGCGGTGAGCGATGCCGAAGCGGTCGCGGAGAGGGGATGTCAGGAGAGCGGCGCGCGTGGTCGCTCCCACAAGAGTGAAGCGCGGAAGGTCGAGCTTGATGGAGCGGGCGCTTGGGCCTTCCCCGATTATGATGTCCAGTTTGAAGTCTTCGAGCGCGGGATACAGAGTTTCCTCGACTACTCTGTTTAGGCGGTGCACTTCGTCGATGAAGAGGACTTCTCTGTCCGCGAGGTTGGTGAGAATGGCGGCGAGATCGCCCGCGCGCTCAATGGCCGGGCCGGAAGTCGATCTTACGTTTACGCCGAGTTCGGCGGCGATTATGTTTGCGAGGGTGGTTTTTCCGAGGCCGGGCGGGCCGTGAAGCAACACGTGGTCCAAAGGCTCGCCCCGTTCGAGGGCGGCTTTGATGGATATCTCCAGATTCTCTTTTACCCGATCCTGTCCTATGTATTCGGCCAGCCTCGACGGTCGAAGCGAGTTCTCCGACTTCTTTTCGTCGTCGGCGGGTCTGCCCGATACAATGCGGTCCGGCCTGTCCGATTCTCTCATTTTATGTTATTCGCCAATAAGCAGCGCCATTACGGCTTTCTGCGCGTGAAGCCTGTTCTCGGCCTGATCTATCACTATGGAGCGGTCCCCGTCCATGACGTCGGGGTGGACTTCTTCGCCTCTGTGGGCGGGCATATCGTGCATAAAAAGAGCGCCGTGCGCCGCCAGCGACATCAGTTTCGGCGTCACCTCGTATCCGGCGAACGCCTTTTTTCTGCGCTCCGACTCTCCCTCATCGCCCATGCTAATCCAAACGTCGGTGTAAACGATGTCCGCGCCGCTTACTGCGTCCTCAGGATTATTGAACACATCTATCCTTGCGCCGCTCTTTTTTGCGTCCGCGAGCGCAGCGTTCATAACTTCTTGAGTAGGCCCATAACTTTCCGGACACCCCAGCGACACGTCGATACCCACTTTCGCAAGAACTATTGTGAGAGATGAAGCGACGTTGTTTTCCGCGTCGCCAATGTATGCCACCTTGGTTTTTACACCCCGGCCCCTGTGTTCGTAGATGGTCAGCAGGTCGGCGAGCGCTTGGCAGGGGTGCGCCTTGTCGCAGAGCGCGTTGATGACCGGCGCTCCGCTATGCTCCGCCATCTCTTTTACATCCTCGTGGTTGTACGCGCGGTACACGATTCCGTGTATATAGCGCGAAAGCACGCGAGCGGTGTCCATCAGAGGCTCTCCGCGCCCTGAGTGGGTCGAGCCTGAATTTATAAATATCGCCTGTCCGCCGAGTTGGTGAATCCCCACCTCGAACGAAACCCGCGTGCGGAGCGACTGCTTTTCGAAGTAGAGGGCAATTGATTTCCCGGCAAGCGGCAGCCGGGCGTGGCGCCCAGCGTCCTTCAACTCGCTTTTAAGCGCCGACGCTACGGATATGATTTCCTGTATCTCAACCGCCGTGTAGTTCTTAAGGTCGATGAGGTCGCGGCCTTTAAGCGAGACTGTCATTTTTCTTTCTCCATGGCGGCGCGGGAGCGGAGGAACTCCTCCAGCAGCCTCGTGAACTCGCCGGCGTGTTTCTTTTCGATGATGAACGGCGGAAGTATCCTTATGATGTTGCTTCTGATTGCGTTGATCAGGACGCCGTTTTGCATG
>JAKQBV010000068.1 GCA_029573925.1 bacterium | reverse complement strand
GTCCGCGCAGTGTCAGGTTCAGCAAAGCTTGAGCTTGACCACGCGCGCACTCTGGAGAATGTCGGCTTTATAGTCCTAGAAGGCTACGGCATAAGCGAAACATCTCCCGTCATATCGACCGAAAAACAGGAAGAAAGAAGGCGCGGCTCCGTCGGAAAACCCATTCCCGGATGCGATGTTAAAATACTGTCTTTTGAATGTTCCCCCGACGGCAAGCGAAAGGAACTTCCCGCCAATGAACGCGGAGAAGTCGCCTGCAAAGGCCCCAACGTCTTCAAGGGATACTATCGCGACGAGCAGAAAACAAAGAGAGCTTTTTACGACGGATACTATCTCACCGGAGACTTGGGACATTTCGACTCTGACGGTTTCCTGTACATTCACGGACGCTGCGGCCTCCAAGTTAAAATGGCCAACGGAGAATTCGTCGATCTGGACGAGCTTGCAGCCGACATCCTGCGCCATACGTCGCTCATTCAGGCCGCAGCCGTAGACGCCGAACTGAAAGAGTTCGCCGTCGCCGTCGTTTCCCTTCAATGGGAACCTGAGTCGCTCGCCCATCTCGGAGACAAACTCGGCGTCCCCTTCAAGGGCGACCCTATCGCTTTTGCCTCTCATGAGATAGTCGTCGACGCTATAAAGAAGGAAATTGAAGACAATATTCAAAAATTCGGCAAAGGCGCTAAAGCTCCTAAAAAGTTCTTGATAGTCGCTCCCATGTCCCCTGAAACCGGGGAAATTACCTCCACCATGAAATTCAGAGTCCGGAATATTCTCGACAAATATAAAACACAGATTGATCAATTGAGAAAATCCGACCAGAAATTTATGGTGCATATTAAATAGGGCCGCTTATGACGAGCAATAGAACTATAATTCTCAGTGTCAGACCGTCGCGCGTTTTCAGGATGTTTCTTTTATTTGTTTTCACTCTGTCATTAACAATAAATCCCCCTTTTGTTGAACAGGTCTCAGGGCAATCAAAATTCAAAGCTTCGGATAAAGACCAACTTGAACAGCAGATGAAAAGAGTAAAATCCCTAGTCAATAAAAAAAACCTTGAAAAGAAGGGCATTTCTGCGCAGTTTAACATGCTTGACAGAGAGCTTACTCAAACAAGAAGACATTTAAACAGAAAAACAACCGAACTTAGAACTATTGAACAAAGACAGGCGCAATTGGATCGACAACTTTCTGAAACCAAAGCAAAGTATAACTCATATCGCCATCAACACAAAAGCAGACTCGTGACCTATTACAAAAATGGGCATGTCGGATATCTTGAAGTTCTTTTCAACTCCAGCAGCTTCAGCGATTTCATAAGTCGAGTTTATTACTTAAAACTTCTCACGCAACACGATCTTGAAGTGATGGGAAACCTTCAACAGACCCAGAGACAAATTCAAAGCATAAGCTCAGAAATGGAAGCAAAGAAGATAGAGGCTGAGCACGCCCGAGACATGCTTCAGATGCAAAGAGCGCAAGTCGCCACTATGGTCGATATGAAAAGAAAAGCCCTCAATGAGGTCTCTCGCGACATCAAACTGCTCGAACGCGAATATCGCGAGTTGGAAGAAGAGAACAGAAGAATTGAAAGAGAACTGCAAGCCGCCAGAGGAACAGGCCCTCAGCAGAAATTCACAGGCGCGTTCGGTTCTCCCGTTTGCGGCAGATCATTCGTGGTGACATCTAATTACGGCCCGCGTCGCTCTCCCGTTCGCGGCGCTTCCACTTATCATCGCGGCATCGATGTCCGGGCCTCTTACGGCTCTGATATTTGCGCATCCGCAGACGGCACTGTCATCCAATCCAGCTACAGAAAAGGATATGGCAATACAGTGATAATCAAACATGGCTCTGACTACTCCACAGTCTATGCTCATGCTATGCGAAACGTTGTAATCGAGGGTCAACAGGTCAAAAAGGGACAGGTTATTCAAAAAGCGGACAGCACCGGCATCTCAACTGGAAACCACCTTCATTTTGAAATTAGGCTCAACGGAGTTGCCGTGGATCCGATGGGATATTTTTGATGGTAACCGCTCAATATATCCGAGATTGTGCGAAATCACGATAAATATTCCTTTAACAATGGCGATAATTATTTTATTTTAAAATGCTAAACTTTTTCTAAAGTCTGCCGATAACTATCACAGAAGCGAGATTGGGCGTGAGAGCATGGAAATAGGAAACATCCACAACCCGGCCACTCAGAAAGCTGAAGAGCTTCGAGAGGCTAGACCTGTCAGCAAGAGAGCTGCTCAAGCCTATTCACAGGTCGACCGGAAAGACAGCGTTGATGTCTCCTCCAAGGCTAAACTCCTTCACCGCCTCAGGGAATCTTACGACAAGCTTCCTGACGCAAAGACCTCTGATCAGGTCACGGAGTTGAAAGCCAAAATGGAGGAAGGCGTTCACAAACTGTCTTCCGAAGAAATAGTCAGTTCGATACTCAAAGGCACTTTGTTTGATATCGTCTGACCTGTGATTAGTGAAAACAGCGCTTGTTTTGCTGCTGTTTTTGCGTTTTTAAAAACATCCCATTTTGCGCGCTTATTCATTTTAACCCGAATCCGTCATTAGGATTCGGGAGCGATTGTTCAGAGCGGATGAAATGCGAGGCGCAAGCCGCATTTTTGCAGTGAATAGAACTTATGGTTCATGAACAATATAAATGGGTGGCACGCACAAACTTGCTTTGCGCGTGAGTTCGCCGCTATGAAAATCGCCCCGATTCGTCGGCTCTTTAGACGAATCCGGGTTTAAACATACTTGTGTTCATCATGCTGCCTTGAGTTGACCTATCAAAACTAATATAATTGTTTTAGAACGGCATGAATTATGGTGATAACTTCGGACAAAAGAGAAAAAAGCCGCTCTGTTGAGCGGCTTCCCTCTAGGGTGTTGCTATGGCAACACTAACTTCAACTCATATAAGGTATCGGAGACATTCAGAATAACTTTAGCGGTTTCATAAAATAATTAATCGAACGCCGGGAGGAACATCATGACTAACGAATGCGACAGCGGTTATGACAGGGTTTTCGTCGAATCAGTGATTGAAGAGATCAATGAAATGATGATGGAAAAATACAGCGGCGAAGAAACAGTTCCCTTGGTCGGTCTGGTCCCGAAAGACAGCATCCCCTGCGACGAAGGTATTTGGGTAAGAATTTTCAGGACGGAAGATGTTAAAGACAGATTGAAAGGTTGAAAATCATTTTTTATTGACAGTCCGATGATAACACTATGAAACCGAGTCTAAACAATGAAAATTAGACAAATCGCTGACAATGTCTACTACCTTGCAGGTCCTTTTTTCATATTTTATGTGATAAAAGGAACCGAAAAGACCGCGCTAATCGAACTTGGCATCAGCCAGCTTGTTCCTCAGATTCACAACGACATTAAATCAGGGCTTGACGGTGTTTCCCCTGACATCCTCATTGCGCCTCACGGCCATTTCGATCATGCAGGAGCCGCTTCTCGATGGAGAAAGGAGCTTCCAAACGCTGAAATCTGCGCTTCCGAGCCTGCCGCCGCTCTATTATCCGACCCTAATAATCTTCCACCTTATATCCGCTCTATGAAGTCTTCTTCGGACAACCCTTTCTTCAAATTCGTTTTCCCGC
>JAKQBV010000056.1 GCA_029573925.1 bacterium | reverse complement strand
CAACCTCGGCATACAGGAACGCCGCCTAGGCCACATCATTGACGACCTGAAAGCTGCGGATATCAATATCTCCGCCGCCAAGAGCCGCATCTATGACGCGGACATGGCGGTCGAGATCAGCGAGTTCACCCGCTTGCAGATACTCCAGCAGAGCGGCACGGCGATACTCGCTCAGGCAAACGCGCAGCCGCAGAGCGTGTTGCAGCTTCTGAAATAACAAGAAAGATAAATGGGAATATCCCATAGGAATTCTTTTAAGCGCCTTCTTCGCGGGGGGCGCTTTTTCTTTTCTCGATGTGGCGTAGATATCCGTGGGAATTTTTTGACTGCTTGTTTATTTTGTCGCTTTGCTAAAGGCCGTGGCGATTTTGTCGATAACTAGAATGTTCAAAACGTCGATAATGGACGATCGACGGAAAAACATGGAGGTGGAGAAATGTCAGTCGTAAACACAAACATTTCAGGACTGATAGGACTGAACAATCTGAGGCTTACCAACCTTGGATTGCAGACATCTTTGGAGAGGCTTTCGTCCGGGCTGAGGATAAACCATGCGTCGGACGACCCCAGCGGGCTTGCGATCGCCAAGGGCATGGAGGCTCAGATAGGCGGCATCCGCACCGCCGTGCAGAACGCCGAGGATGGGATCAACCTGATCCGCACGGCAGACGGCTCGCTGAGCGAAACTCAGGATGTTTTGTTCAGGATGCGCGACCTCGCGGTGCGAGCGGCCAACGAGGCCACGCTCACGACAGCCGACCTCACAAGGCTCAACAACGAGTTCAACAGCCTGATGAACGAGATTGACCGCAAGTCGGACGCCGTCACGTTCAACACCAAGGTTCTGTTCGACGGCACTTTCGCCGCCGGACAGGTTCTTCAGGTTGGCCCGGACAACGGAGCGACTTTCCAGTTGACGTTGTCCATCCCCGACCTTGACGCTACCGGGCTGGGAATCAACACGGCCTCTGTAGGAGTGGTCGCAAACGCGCAGTCGGCTATAGACCTTATCAACAGCGCGCTTAATCAGGTGTCGGATGTGCGCGCCAACCTCAGCATACAGGAACGCCGACTCGGTCACATCATAGACGACCTGAAAGCCGCGGATATCAATATCTCCGCCGCCAAGAGCCGCATCTACGACGCGGACATGGCAGTCGAGATCAGCGAGTTCACCCGCTTACAGATACTCCAGCAGAGCGGCACGGCGATCCTTGCTCAGGCAAACGCGCAGCCGCAAAGCGTGTTGCAACTCCTGAAATAGCAAAGTCGATCAATAAATAGTAATTAACAAAGCGCCTCCTTTGCGGGGGCGCTTTTTATTTTAATTCCAAACCCGCGTCAGAGGGGAATAATGGTAAAAAAGCCTGTTTTTTTAGACCGATATTAAGTTATTTCGTATTCTGTCGATAAAAGAAAATGTAGATGCGTCGATCACGGACGATCGATTTGAAAACATGGAGGTGTAATAATGTCGGTAGTAAACACAAACATTTCCGGCCTGATAGGACTGAACAACTTGAGGTTGACCAACCTCGGATTGCAGACGTCCCTTGAAAGGCTGTCGTCGGGGTTGAGAATCAATCACGCCTCTGACGACCCCAGCGGGCTTGCGATCGCAAAAGGGATGGAGGCGCAGATCGGCGGCATTCGCACTGCGGTGCAGAACGCCGAAGACGGGACAAACTTAATCCGCACCGCCGACAGTTCTCTCAGCGAGACGCAGGACATACTGCTGAGGATGCGGGACCTCGCGGTGCGCGCGGCAAACGAAGCCACTCTGACATCGGCGGACATGAAGAGACTCGACAACGAATTTAAGAGCCTGATGGATGAGATTCAGAGGAAGTCAAGCGCCGTCACTTTCAACACAAAAGGATTGTTCGACGGCACGTTCAGCGCAGGGCTGGTGCTTCAGGTCGGCCCGGACAACGGAGCGACTTTCAGGCTGTCTGTCACAATTCCTTTGTTGACGGTCTCCGGACAGCTCAATCTGGCGTCAGGCGCCAACTGGATGTCAGTGCCCGCCGATCGCAGAAATCTGCTCGACGCGGCCGCTGCTCAGTCGGCAATCGACTTCGTCAACAGCGCCATCAACCAGATATCCGACATCCGCGCAAACCTCGGCATACAGGAACGCCGCCTCGGCCACATCATAGACGACCTAAAAGCCGCGGATATCAATATCTCCGCCGCCAAGAGCCGCATCTACGACGCGGACATGGCAGTCGAGATAAGCGAGTTTACCCGCCTGCAGATTCTACAACAGAGCGGCACGGCGATACTCGCTCAGGCAAACGCGCAGCCGCAGAGCGTGTTGCAGCTTCTGAAGTAACAAAGCGAAAATTTGACAACAAGAAAAAAGAAACCCGCCACGGCGGGTTTCTTTTTTTATGCGCGACCTATGGTTGTTTCTCGCGGTTATCTTTCGTTCACTGCAAATTGAAGCCCTTTGAGACGTTTGCGGAGCGCCGCCATCTGGCGCGCGTGCGCCTCCGAACAGTTTATCTTTATATCCGCGCCTTTGCGGGAAAGAGATTCAAGCATCCTGCCGAATGCCTCAGAGTCCAGACGCGCCAATGGCGCAAGGTTTATGTGAACGGCCTTGACGGCTATCTTTTTTTCATTGAGCGCGTTAATCAGTCTGCGCATGGTTTTCTCTTTTACCGAGCCGCGAAGATAAACCGAAAGCTCGGCTTCTTCGCCTCTGTTTTCGATGAAAGCCCAAGCTTTGCGGAGTTTGAGGAGGGCAGTGGCGCGGGCGGCGGAACACGCGGACGCGGCGGCTGCGACCGCAGCCGGCTCCATCCTGAACTTGGTGACTATCGCTCGCGGATTGTGCGGGTGGAATTCCCTCTCGTATCTGGGGCGCGCCGCGCTCGCCATCGCCCAGACCGCGGAGTTAGCTATGAAATGCGCCGGGGTTCGCGCCCCGAACTTCTCGGCGAACATCGTCTCTATGCGCGCCGCTTTCTCTTTCATCTGTTTTTCCGGGGCAAGCCATTTAAGGGCGGTCAGCGCGTGACGGTACGCCTTGCATCTGCGCACGGCGGTTTCGTATCTTGACGCCATAAGCGGGTCATCGCTCTTGTAATGCGGAGAGTCCAGCCCCTGAATCATAGCTTCGCCGACCCTGAGTATGGACGGGCCTAGCTCGCGGAACTCGCGGGCGAACGCCTCTTTAGTCGTCGCCGCGCTTTCTTCCCGCGTGAAGTGCGGATGCTTGAACCACAGCATGTGCTGCCCGTGCCATTCCTCATACGGCACGTCATCCAGCAGTAGTCCTTGCTCCTTGTATTCGAGGTAGAGTCTAGTCTGGGGCAGAGGGCCGAGTTGCATGAATTGCGTAAAGTCCGGCTTCAGGCTTATCGCAAAATCTATGTCCTCGTTGATGCTCTCTTTGTCGTGGTGTTCTAGGAAGAGGATGGAGGAGGCGAGCACGAAGATGCCGTTCGAGCGCAGTTCGGCGATGAGCGCCCGCACGTCTATTCCCTTCGTTTTTTCGAACAGGTTCCTCTTGGACTCGACGCCGATCCACACGTAGTTGACGCCCAGCGCCATCATGTTTTTCACGCCGAACGCGGTGATGGCCTCGGCGGATGAGAACACGCTGAAGTTGAAGGGACGGTTGTGCTCGCGCATCAGCGCCAGCAACTCCATCGCCCTGTCCTTGTGAAGAAGGAAGTTCTCGTCCATCACGAAGAAGTCGTTCGTCTTAAGCTCGTCGGCGAGCCGCACGCACACGTCGAATATGTCTTTGCCCGTTTTCAGGAACGGGGTGTATTCCTTGTCGTAGAAGTGGGACGTGCAGCAGAACCGGCAGGCGTTAGGGCAGCCCACGCCGGGCACTAGCACCGCGCCCTGTTGCGTGAATGGAAGCCCGAGAATCCTCTTGTGGTCTGCGGAGGGCATCGCCGGATGCTTTATCGGCGCGTCTAAATCCTCTCCCAGAAGCTTCCTCAGCTTGCTGATTCCTTCTCCGGGCAGAACATGGTCGCAGTCGATCAAAGTCTCGATGTCGGGGATTCTCGAACCGTGGCCGCCGAGGATAATCTTCGTCTGCGGCGAAACCTCTCTGATTATCTCCGCCATTCTTCGCGCTTTCACGAAGTTCGGGGCGATGAAGGAAATGCCCACGTAGTCGTAACCTTTGGCTAGCTCCTTGCGAAACTGTTTTATCGAAGGGAAGTCCAGCACTGTGGTGGGAGTGGACAGGTTTTCCGCGATGAAATAGAGGCCGAAACTCCTGTGATTGTATCTGAGCGAGAAAATGCCCTGCTCGCGGGTCACCTGATTGTGGAAAAGTTCGAGCTTGTTTTCCTTGCGTCCGTAAGCGTCGTCTACGCCGAACGGCCTGAACACTGATGTAAGCAGTAATTTCATTTTGCAACCTCTTCTCTGCCGGGGACGCTGACTGCGGATACGCGTCCGCCGAGTGTCATAATGATAGCGCCTGTGACACGAATGTCCACAGAAAAGATTAATCGTTTGTAATAAATATAATACATTTTATTTGTCATTGTCGCACAAACGCAACAATAACCCCGATGGAATCACAAATTTAACGCGCGCGCCTAGTTTTTTTGCGGGTTGTGCCAGTTTTTGTAAATGCCGCCGTAAGCGCCGGTATCGTAGAGGTGGGCGATGACGAGGGCGACGGCATTTTTGAATCCATCGTCGCCGGAGATGGCGAAAGCTAGCGGGCCTGTCGCGGCGGAGTAGTAATAGACGACGGATGCATGGGAGTCGTTCGGTGCGGATGGCGCGGAAATGACCGCCGCCGGGTCGCCGGGGGACACGATATTGATTTTTGCTCCGAAAGCGGACGCGATGAATTTGAGCAGGTCGGGTTCGAAGCCCCGCGCGACGCCGTATTCATCCCTGAAGCACATGGGAGGGCGTTCGCAGTCCACCCCGGCGGCGATAATGCCGGAAGCGCGGGCTGCGCGCAATGTTTCGGAGTCCCCTGCGGCGCGCTCGACGTCGGCCGCAAGCACGCTCTGAACCGGGTCTCTGGCAGTGGCGGCGGGAACGGTTTCCGGAGGGGCGGCGGATGGGCCTTGACGACGGGGGCATCCGGAGATCAGGACGGCAACCGCCGCTATGACCGCCAGCGCAGACGCGCGTTTCAATCTATTGCGTTTCGGTTCTATCATATCGTTTTACGGTTTTAATCCGTCGATGATTTCTCGGAACTCGCGCAAGGAGCGGAGCGAGGCGAAATCGGCGTCCGTGCGCGCGGGCAGGTGGAATGTGGCGGCGTCAAGCTCGAGCGAGCGGCGCAGGGCTGCGAGGGCCTCGTCGCGCTTGCCGGACACCGCCGCAGCCGCAGCCAGCGAGTACCACACCGACGCCCTGTGCGGAGCCAGCGCCAGCGCCGCTCTGTAGTTCTTTATCGCCTGCTCGTAGTCCCCTTTTTCGTTGTAGAGCATTCCGAGCATCAGCAGCGTTTCTAGCGAGCCGGGGTCAAGAGACTTCGCCCGCTCGAACGATTTAAGCGCCGACTGCGAGTCCGCTTTCAGATAATAAGTGAACCCCAGCCAGTATTGAGCTCCTGCGTCCCCGCCTCTGGCAGACGCCACCTTTTCGAGCCGCTCGACCGCCCGGTTGAAGTCGAACTGCCGGGTGGTGAAGTACCTGCCGAGATAGTAGTGGATATCGCGCGCGTCCGGCTCCACTTTTAAGGCCCTGTCGAAATCGGAAAGCCCGGCCTCCGCTTTCTGCGCGTTGATATTCATTATGCCGCGCCCGAAGTGCCTGAACGCGTCTTTGTTTCGGATGACGCGCTGTCCGGCCCAGAAACCTGCGGGGGCCTTGATGGGCAGTTCGGATATCACTCCGTCGAAGATTTTTTTCTGGTATTCCGAGACGTTGTCGATTGATGATTTGAAGTTGATGCGGGAGGTTCGCGCGGGGTCGCCGGGGGGCATGTACAGAACTCTGAACTCCGAGTTCATCGGGCCGGAAGAGAGCCGCCAGTGCCGGCCCATGACCACTAGGTCGGCGTTGGACATTCTGCCGAATTCCTTCGCGGCGGGCTTGTCTTGGCTCCATAGCTTGCGGATGTCGGCGGCGCGCAGATAAGTCTCTATGTCCGATTCCGGAACGACACCCGCGCCCGGCAACGCTTCGAGCCTGTATGCCAGCGAGGTGTTTATCGCGCTCGTCAGGGCTGTGTCGTCTGCGGAGAGCTTTTCCGAATAGTCAATGACCGCCACAGTGCGGTAGGTTTCAGCCGCGCGGGGCGCGGCCCCGGCAAGCAGCACAGCGGCGGCGAAACACAGGCAGGCCGCCCTCCTCCAGAACCGCGTCGCGCGGCTGCCCGGAGCGCGCGCTCCCCGCTCGGACATCTCTTTATCTATATGCTCAGCAAATATCATAGGCGACCGGCCGGGCGCTGCCCGGCGTTGGCAACATTATATAAATTATCGCGCCGTATCGGATAAATGGCAACCTGAGCAGAGCGGGGCTGCTCTCCGCCTATTCAGGGGGCGTCAGAACGCCGCTTTCTCAAGCCGCTTGATTCTCTCCGCTATCGGCGGGTGGGTGGAGAACAGTCCCGCCAGCGCGCCGCCTCCGAACGGGTTGACTATGAACATGTGCGCCGTCGCGCTGTTGCCGCCTCTTATCGGATGCCGCTTCGAGACCGCTTCCAGCTTTGCAAGCGCTGTGGCCAGCCCGCGAGGGTTCCTTGTCAACCGCGCCGCCGTGTCGTCCGCCATGTACTCCCTCGATCTGGATATCGCCATTTGTATCA
>JAKQBV010000051.1 GCA_029573925.1 bacterium | reverse complement strand
GCAAAACTATTGCGGGTGTTCTTTCATCAGGCGCGACTGAATACCGCGCGATATTCGCAAGCTTATCATTGACTGAATCTGACAATCAATCTCCATTATATACCGCATGATTTGATGAAATACCGAAAACCGTTATTATCCATTTCAGAGGCGGGAAACGACACGGAAAGCGAAATGCTGTATATTTATAATCGGCGATTGTATGTACGATAGCATAGAAACAATACGGAAGATATTTTTGGGAGTCTTCGCGGCGCTCGCGGCGGCGTTCGTGTTTATTATTTTCGTGATGAAGGTGGAGGAGCGCAAGGAGAAACCTCCGGGAGCGGTTCTGTTGAAGGGGACTTACGCGAGGGTTTATAGAGATGGAAACCTCAAGTGGGAAGCATGGACGGACGGGATTAGAATTGACAAGTCCGGCAAGCATCACGAGATAAAAGCTGTAAAAAGAGGGGTTTTTTATAGGGAAGAAGAACCGCCTCTTTTTTTTACATCAAAACGAGCCATTTATAATTCCGAAACCGAAACGCTGAATCTTGACGGCGGAGTCGAGATGAAATCGGAAAACGGAGATTACTTCCGCACAGGCGTGTTCGAATGGAACGACAATCAGAAGAGACTTGTGATTCCGACGCCGGTTGAGTTCAGTCTGGATGGAAACATATATTACGGGGATGACATGGAAGCGTGGGGCGAGGATTTCGACGGCTACATAATCAGAGGCAACGCGACCGCGCTCATACCCGACTTGAAGAAAACAGGCTCGGCGCGACCGAAAGAGGACGCCGAGCAACCAGAAGAAGAAAATGAAGAAGAACCGCTTGCGGACGAGGAATACACGAAAGACCTGAAGTTGACCGCCAAAATGATAGAGTATGACAGGCAGCGACGGTTGATGAAGTGTTATTCAACGGAGCATAGAAACGCGATATATATGCCCGGCTCTGAGGGCGACGCTGCAAAAGAAGAATTTGTGACGCTTGAAGGAGAGCATTTCAAGGCGACATCGTCCGAGGTATATATTGATGAAGAGCGTGAATATGCGAGGGCGGCAGGAAGGGTGAAGGCTGTAAGGAAAGCCGAGCAGATAAAGGAAAGCGACACGAAGGCGCGCCGCGCCCTGTTGAAGAGAGAGACGGTATACGAGACGGAAGAGGCGTTCTACTTCTGGAAAAAGGGAGTGATTGACGCTCCGGGGCCGGCGAGGGCGACGCGTCCGGGCGTTCGGGTGGACGCCGGAAGGTTCTACGCGGACGCAAGGCTTGAGACGGCGGCGCTGGGCGGCGGCGTGACCATCTGGCAGGAAAAAGGCGACTGGCTCATCGAAGACGGCCTCATAGAAGACACAGGCAATAAGGACAGAATCGAAGCAGCGCGGCAGGCCACTGTTGTGACAAGCGTAGGACTCGATCTGGATTTCAACACGGAGAATATTCTCGCGTATGGCGGAGTCACCCTTACTCAACAGAAGAGGAGGGTTTCATGCTCGGCGGCGAGATTCGACGGCTCCGACAGAATATGGACTCTCTCCGGCAACCCGCGCATCGAGGAGGACGACTATAATCTCTCCGCGACGGGAATCACATACCGGGAGAGCGATGGCGTGATGGAGGCGTCAGGAGAAGCGTCATCCAGAAAAAGAATCGACGACGATCGCGCCGCCGACATAGCGGACTACCTAGACGAAAGAGACGGCTCAAAGCGGGATGTCAAAACAATTTCCCGCGAGAACATAGTCGTAACCGCATCAAAACTGAAATATGACGAAAGCGCTGACATATTGACTGCTGAAGGGGCCGCAGCGATGAAGTTCTTAGATATCACGGTGTTGGCCGACAGGATACGCGTGGATTATTCAAAAGATATCGCCGAAGGAGAAGGAGACGCAAGATTTGACGATCCGAGGAATCAGGCCGAGGCGGAAAAATTCATGCTGGACTGGAAAAAGAAAAGGATGGAACTGTCCGGACAGGCGAAGCTGAAAGACAGAGGGAGGCTCGCTGTTCCCGGAGAGGATGGCGATTTCGAGCCGTTTGATTTGGAAGCCGACCGCGTGGCGTACAATTGGGGAACAAAAACAGGAGAAGCCGAAGGAACGGTGAAGATGTCCGCCGCAGGGAGGCGGGCATCGGCAAAAAAACTGAGTTTTGACAGAGAGAAAAAACGCTATGTCTTCGACGGTTCTGTGAGCATAAGGCAGGACGACGGAGCATGGCTGGACAGGCAGCGCATATTTAAAGAAGAGTCCGACGGCAAGGCGGCGAAGGTGGCAAAAAAAACGACTGACATAATTTGCGACAAAGCTACTTTCGACGACGCGGCGGGCAGGGCGGACCTTGCCGGAAAACCTGTCTTGATAAAGCAGGAGGGCAGAGAGCTTCGCGCGTTAAAAGCGTCGGCGGACGACAGCCGCAAGGAATTCCGCGCGGAGGGCGAGGTTTATATGTCTCAGGAAAGAGGAGACTGGCTTTTTGACGAAGGAATTATCGAAAGAGAATTGGAGAAAGAAGCGGAGACTCGGCTGAGACGTCCGATGAAGGCGACGGCGGCTCTTCTTATTTCAGAATATTCAGAGGAGAAGCTATATTTGGAAGGCGGAGTGAACGTCGTTGAGGGAGCAAGCTCCGCGCGCGCCGACAAGCTATGGCATTATGGCAAGTCGGAACGCACCATACTTGAAGGAGACGTGTCGGTCAAAGATGAAAAGAAAAGGACGTTCAGCGCAAATAAGATTGTGTATGATTCAAAGGGAAGGGTGATTGAAGCCTACACGGCGATAAAGGGAGAGGCGTTCAAAAAAGACCTTCAGGAAGCAGAGCGGCGGGAATGAACGCCGATTGGGGAAACGCTTGAGACAGAGGAACGGATAATGGGTCGAATAAAAGCTCTTGACAAATTGACAATAAGCAAAATAGCCGCGGGCGAGGTCGTCGAGCGGCCTGTGGCAGTTGTGAAGGAACTGGTCGAAAACGCGCTCGACGCGGGAGCCACAGAAATAGTAGTGGACATAGAGGATGGCGGAAGAAAACTCATAAGGGTGAGCGATAACGGAACCGGAATGAGCCGCGAAGACGCGGAGATGTGCCTGAAGAGTCACTCAACAAGCAAACTAGGCTCGGTTGACGACTTGGAGAGGGTTCACACATTGGGATTCAGAGGAGAGGCGTTGCACAGCATAGGCGCGGTTTCAACTCTGACCGTCGAGACGTGTGACAACGACAACGCCGAGGGATGGCGCGTCAGGATGGAGGGCGGAGTGGAAAAACCGCCTGAAGCTGCGGCGCGGGCGCGCGGCTCCACAGTTGAAGTCGAAAATATTTTTTACAACGTCCCGGCTCGAAGAAAGTTCATCAAATCGGCGCGCTCTGAAATTCAAGCCGTCAATTCAATGATGTCTAAAATGATTGTGGCGTATCCCGGCGTCGCTTTCACGCAGACTCATAACGGATCTCCGGTCTTCAAAGCGGCTGGCTCTGCGGATATGAAAGAACGCATAAGGTACATATTCGGGAAAGACATCGCCGACAAAGTCGCGCGTTCGGACGGGGAAATGGCCGGGATGCGCCTTGAGGCATGGTTCACTATGCCGGACCTCGCGTTTCCGAACCGGCGATACCAAATGTTCGTGGTGAACGGCAGGGTTGTGAATGACAAACATCTGGCGACGGCAGTTCAGGTCGCATGCCGGGGGCTTGTTCCGTCGGGAAGACATTGTATGGCGATACTTTTCCTTGACGCTCCGGCGTCGGATATCGATCCCAATGTGCATCCCACGAAATCCGAAGTGAGATTCCTTTACCCTCACGATGTGCATTCGCTGGTGTACAGAACAATAAGGGGGAGATTCACCGAACCCGGAATCATAGAGCCGAAAGAAATTTTGAATCCGATAAAAGAGAGGAACGAGCCGCCCGCGGCCGTCAGGCCGTCCTCTCAACATGAACTGAACATACAGGCTCCGGAGCAGCCGGAAAGAAGCGCTGCGACCGAGAGGTCGGAAGTTCATGCGCATCCTTTCGACGCGGAGGCGGCTCCGCGTCCGCTCACACAATCCGTTCCCGAAAACAGGTCGTCCATACGAAAAACGACCGTTGAAAATGAGTATCGCGAGCCGTCGAGAATCGCTGGACACGATTTTAAAGTATTAGGGCAGTTCTTCAAAACATATATTCTTATCGACCTCGACGGATACCCGATGTTTATAGATCAGCATGTGGCCAGCGAGCGCATCATATACAATGAATTGAGAAGGAAAACGAAGAATTCCGCCGAACAGCTTCAGCTTATCTCCGAGCCTGTCGAAACACCGCGAGATGTCTATGAAATACTGTCGAGAAATCTTGAAAGAGCCAGAGAGGCTGGGCTGACAATCGAACCTTTCGGCGAGCGCGCATTCATCATAAGAGCGGTGGCGCACAGCGCGGGGCCTTTCGACCCGGTCGAGTTGCTTGCGGCCATTGCGGATGAAATAAGAAGCGCGCCGGGCAAAGCCCCGGAAAACCTGCTCACAGGAAGACTTTTAACAGTGGCGGCGTGCAGGATGGCTGTGAAAGCCGGACAGACGTTGTCTCATTCAGAGATGGACGCGCTTGTCGAGCGATATCTAAAAGAAGAATTCAACAGGACGTGTCCGCACGGAAGGCCGATAACTCATAAGCTGACACGGGAGGCGCTGGATGTCTGGTTCAAGCGCTGAACCGTGGGTTGTGACGACGCCGCGCAAAAGATTCGACCTCAATGCAAAAGCGGAGGAGACGGCCGCGCGTCTCAATTTGAGATTCGTCGTAAGAGGCGACAACTCGGTTGATAAACTCCTCGAATCCATGAACGCAAAAGGGCTGTATGTCGAGACGGACGGTTCGCCGCTCATACAGACTTCTGAGGGCGCGTTCAGGTTTCACGAAAACACTTCGGGGCAGAGAACCAAGAATCCCGGCGCGCCGGACGCGCTCTTGCGCGCGCTTGAGCCGAGACCTTCGGATACCGTTCTTGACGCGACTCTGGGAATCGCCTGCGACGCCCTCGTGATAGCAACCGCGCTGACTGGCGGCGGCAAGCTGGTCGGTTTGGAAAGCTGTCCGATTCTTGCCGACATGACGAGGCGCGGAATCGAAAGCTGCGACATCAAGGCCGCCAACATAAGAGAAGCTTCGCGCAGGATTTATGTCGTGAATGCGGACCACGCTGATTACATGCGCCGCGCCAACGACGGCGAGTTCGATCTGGTGTATTTTGATCCGATGTTTCCCGAAACGGTGGCTGGCTCGGCGGCCATGAGGCGGATGCGGGCTGTGGCGGATGAAAGACCGCTTTCGGCGGAATCCATTGCTCAGGCCATACGGATAGCGGCTAGGCGGGTGGTCGTCAAAGGCCGCAGGGGTTATTTCAACGACATCCATTTCTCGAAAATCATAGAGAGCGGGCGTTCGATTTATTATGGCGTCATCGAAGTTTAAAATACCCGTAATTTGCGGCCCTACTGCCTGTGGAAAAACGGCATTGGGCATTAAGCTTGCCGAGACCTGCGGCGGCGAAATCGTCTCGATGGACTCAAGGCAGATATACAAGGGAATGGACATCGGGACCGCAAAACCGACCCCCGAAGAACTTTCGCGCGCTAAGCATCACATGTTGGATGTAACTGAGCCGGGCGACAGATTCACAGTCGTCGATTACGCGCGAGGCGCGAGAACCGCGATAAAAAACATCATCGAAAGAGGGGAAACGCCTATCATAGTCGGCGGGACATTTCTGTATCTGTCGGCTCTAGCGGGAAAACTTGAATTCTGCGGATCCGATGAAGACCCCGAATATCGCGCCCAACTGACGGAAGAAGCCGCGAAATATGGAGTAGAGGCGTTGCACGCCAGACTTCGCGCTGCTGACCCCGTCGCGGCGGGAAAGATACATCCCAATGATGTATTCAGAGTGGCTAGAGCATTGGAGGCGTTGAAATCATCCGGGAAACGTCCTTCCGAAATGAGAGCCAAGAGAGTCGCGCAGGTTCCTCGCGACAGCGACGATCCTTGGGAATTCATTGTTTTCATGCTGGAAGCTCCGCGCAAAATTTTATACGATATAATTAACAAAAGAACCGCGATTATGTACAATAATAGACTGGTGGAAGAAGCTGGAGCAATCGCGTCGCGGGGAATGCGAGAAAGGCTGTTTCTTGAAAAAACCATAGGATACTCCGAAGCCCTGAAAGTCATCGACGGGCAGAGGGATATTGAATGGTCGGTCGAAGAGACCGCGAAGAGGACGCGCTGGTACGCTAAGAGGCAACTGACATGGCTGCGCGCCGTCCAAGGAGCCGTATCGCTTGACGCTTTCGGCTCCGGCGCAGACGACCCCTTGAATGTCGTCTGCGGAATATGGAAGGCGGCGAATAAAGACTAAACTAAAGGCTTTAATAAAATAACACTAAAACAGGGGGACAAAATCATGGCGGGAGCCGGAGAAGCAATCATCAATCTGCAGGACGAATTTCTTAAAAGAGCGAAGAACGACAAAATTTCTGTTGTCGTGTTTCTGACAAACAAAGTTCAATTGCACGGGCACATAACCGGGTTCGACCGCTATGTGATATTGCTCGAATCCGCGGGAAAGCAGCAGATGGTTTTTAAACACGCCGTCACGACAGTCACCCCGTCGTTCCCACTCAATATAAAAATGGGAAGGACGCCGGGATCCGACAAAAGCGAAGCGGCTGAATAGACAATCCGGCGGAACATGAAAATGCGATTCACAAAAATGCACGGACTGGGCAATGACTATGTCGTGTTGGGATTCAGAGAATCCCCCGATCTTTCTTTGCTTTGCGAGGGCGAATCCGAACCGATAAATTTGGGGTTCGACTTCGGCGGCCTGAGCGTAAAACTCTGCGACAGGCATTTCGGTGTCGGAGCGGACGGGCTTATCGCAGTTCTTCCATCCAAGACGGCCGACCTGAGAATGAGGATATTCAACATCGACGGCTCCGAAGCCGAGATGTGCGGAAACGGAATACGCTGCGCGGTCAGATATTATATCGAAAACCTGATGCCGTCGGATTCGAAGCCGTCGGGAGACGAAGACATCGCGTTGCGGGTGGAGACCGGAGCCGGGATCAAGAAAGTGGTCGCGGCGCGCGGGAACGGCGTCGTAGGCATGCTGACTGTCAACATGGGAGCGCCTACCCTTG
>JAKQBV010000036.1 GCA_029573925.1 bacterium | reverse complement strand
GCCACCCGCGCCGCGACGACGGTCGGCAACGCGGACGAGGGCGGCGCGCAACTTGAACAGGTTATGACGGACGGCAGTGGCAAGGAACTGCTGTTCACCGTCAAGGCGACTATTGAGAACGAAGTGGGCGACACGATAACGGGGGCGACAGTTAATTCCGGCGCGGGCGCGGCGGTGGCGTGTCTCGAAGAAGCCGCTCCGGACGGCAACTACTACTGCGCGGTTCCGAACGGCGAAACTTCCGAGGTCATCGCGTCGTTCGCCGGATACGTGACAAGGACTGCGGCCACAATGGGCAACGCGAACGTCGGCGGCTCTCAGATTGTTCAAAACATGACGGACGGCGGCGGCAAAGAGCTTCTGTTTACAGTGAAAGTTTCTCCATTGCAAAATGAAATCGGCGGAACGCTTACAGGAGCGACGGTGACGTCGGGCGCTGGCGGAGCGATACTTTGCGTCGAGGAATTGGTTCCGGACGGAAACTATTTCTGTCCCGTTCCAGACGGCCAGACGTCGAATGTTACGGCTGTTAAGTCTGGTTACATAACAGGGACATCGCTCGGGCTCGGCATCGTCGCAGAGGCGGGTCCGCAACTCGTTCACGACATGTCGATGGGTTCGGGCGGCGAGTTGTTGTTCACCGTGATAGTTTCCACGTTACAGAATGAAGTCGGAGCGACAATAAACGCGGCGACGGTGGCGTCTGGAGCGGGAGCGGCGGTGTCATGCTCGCAGAAGGCAGTCCCTGACGGGAGTTATTACTGCGCGGTGCCGAACGGAGAAACTTCAGAGGTAGTCGTCGGCAAGTCGGGATATGTGAATAGAACAAAGGTCTCGATTGGCAACGCGGCGGCGGCAGGGCCGCAGCGCGACCACGTCATGACGGACGGCTCAGGCAACGAACTGCTCTTCACGGTGAAAGTATCGACGCTTGAAGACGAAATTGGCAATACTCTGAATGGCGCGACTATAAGGTCGGGGGATTCGGCGGACATAGTGTGCGTTGAGGAAGCCGCTCCTGACGGGAACTATTTCTGCGCGGTTCCGGACGGGCAGTCTTCGGCTGTCGTAGCGGCGAAGCCGGGTTATGTGACGAAGAACGCGGCGACACTGGGCAACGCGGCGGCTGCGGGACCGCAACGTATTCACGACATGACGGACGGCAGCGGCGGCGAGCTTCTTTTCACAGTCAAAGTCACTTCGCTCGAAGACGAGCTTGGGAACATACAGACGGGAGCGGCGGTGTCATCCGGCATGAGCGGCGTGGTCGTCTGCGTTGAGGACGCCATCCCTGACGGAAGCTACTACTGCCCGGTCCCCAGCGGACAGACTTCGGAAGTGATAGCGTTAATGGACGGATACGCGAAGAGGACTGCTTTGACGTTGGGCAACGCCTCGGCGTCAGGCCCGCAACGCGAACAGATAATGAGCGACGGGACAGGCAAAGAACTGCTGTTTACCGTCAAAGCGACGCTGGAGGACGAGCTTGGAAATGTGATAACTGGGGCGACGGTGACGTCCGGCGCGGGCGGGGCGATTGTTTGCGCACAGGACGCGCCGCCAGACGGCAACTACTATTGCGCTGTTCCGTGGGGGCAGACCTCCGCCGTGTCAGCCGCAAGCGCCGGATATGTGACGTCCACGGCGATCTCCCTCGGAAACGCTTCGGACGCTTCGCAACTTCTTCAGGACATGACGGAGGGAACGGCGGGCGAACTGCTGTTCACCGTCAAAGTGTCCGCGCTCGAAAACGAACTGGGCGACACGATAACAGGAGCGACAGTGACATCCGGAGCGGGCGGGGCGGTGGGTTGCGTCGAACCTGCTGTTGCCGATGGAAGTTACTATTGCGCGGTTCCCGATGGGGAGACGTCGGCGGTCACAGCCGTTTACGCAGGGTATATCACAGGCGTGGCGGGCACGCTGGGCGCGGCTGCTGAGGCGGGGCCTCAACTGATTCAGGATATGAGCGCTGGGACGGCGGGCGAACTGCTGTACACCGTAATGGTGACCGCGCTTGAAGACGAGTTGGGCAACACGGTAACGGGAGCTACGGTGACATCAGGCGCGGGCGGGGCAGTCGGCTGCGTCGAGCCGCCGGTAGCCGACGGCAGTTACTATTGCGCGGTTCCGAACGGCGAGACGTCTGCAACGACCGCGGCGAAAACAGGATATATCACAGGAGTCGCGGTAGATATAGGCAACGCGTCTGCGGTGGGGCCGCAGCGCGCTCAGGACATGAGCGCGGGAACTGCGGGCGAACTGCTGTACACCGTGATAGTGACCGCGCTTGAAGACGAGTTGGGAAATCCGCTGACCGGCGCGACAGTGACGTCAGGCGCGGGCGGGGCGGTGACATGCGTCGAGCCTGCCGCTCCGGATGGCAGTTACTACTGCGCGGTTCCGAACGCAACGACGTCGGACGTCACGGCGGCAAAGGCGGGATATGTGACGGGAACGTCCACCGGCCTCGGCAACGCCGACGAAAGCGGCGCGCAGCTTAGCCACGACATGAGCGACGGAACTGGCGGCGAGTTGCTTTTCACAGTCAAAGTGACCGCGCTTGAAAACGAAGTCGGGGACACTCTTACCGGAGCGACAGTGACATCGGGCGCGGGCGGCGTGGTCGCCTGTATCGAGCCTGCCGCGCCGGACGGCAGCTACTACTGCGCGGTTGCGGACGGCGAGACGTCTGCCGTCACAGCGGCGATCACAGGGCATGTGACCGGAACAGCGGCGAGCGCGGGCGCTGCTGACGAAAGCGGCGCGCAACTCGAACAAGATATGAGCGACGGCAGCGGCGACGAGCTTCTGCTGACGTTGAAAGTGACGCTTGAGGATGAACTCGGCAACCCGCTGACGGGCGCTACTGTTACGTCAGGCGCGGGCGGCGCGGTCGCTTGCGTAGAGGACGCGGTTCCGGACGGCAGCTATTACTGCGCGGTTCCGGACGGCGAGACGACGGCGGCCGAAGGTTCTCTGGGCGGATATGTGACGATGACAGCGCCGACGCTCGGCGGAGCCGCCGAGGCCGGCCCGCAACTTGTTCAGAACATGGTCGCCGGAACGGGCGAAGAGCTTCCGTATACAGTGAAAGTTTCCATGCTTGAAGACGAGCTTGGCAACCCGATAACGGGCGCGACTGTGACATCCGGCGCGGGCGGAGCGATTGTCTGCGTCGAACCTTCGGTTCCGGACGGCAGCTACTATTGCGCGGTGCCGAACGGAGAAACTTCGGCCGTGACGGCATCGCTGGCGGGATATGTGACGGCGACGGCGGGAGATATTGGAAACGCGGACGAAAGCGGCGCGCCGCTTGTTCAGGACATGACTGCCGGAACAGGCTCGGAGTTGCTTTTCACAGTTAAAATATCGGCGCTTGAGGACGAGCTTGCAAATCCGCTGACGGGCGCGACGGTTACATCCGGCGCCGGCGGCGCGGTGGCGTGCGTCGAGCCTGCGGTCACCGACGGCAGCTATTATTGCGCGGTTCCCGACGGCGAGATATCGGATGTTTCGGCATCGAAATCAGGATACATAACAGGCGGAGCGACGGGGTTGGCCGTTGCGAGCGAGAGCGGGCCGCAGCGCGACCACGACATGAGCGACGGAACCGGAAACGAACTGTTGTTCACGGTTATTGTCTCCGTCCTTGAGGATGAAACGAATAACGCGCTGCTCGGCGCGACGGTGACATCCGGCGCCGGCGGAGCGGTGGCATGCGTCGAGCCTGCCGCGCCCGACGGAAGTTACTATTGCGCGGTTCCAGACGGCGAGACGTCCGACGCAACGGCGTCGATAGCAGGATATGTGACAGGAACATCTGCCGGACTTGGCAATGCCGACGAAAGCGGGGCGCAACTCGACCACGACATGAGCGACGGCTCAGGCGGCGAGCTTCTTTACACAGTCAAAGTATCCCCGCTCCAGAACGAAGTAGGCGACACGCTGATCGGCGCGACGGTGACATCCGGCGCGGGCGGCGCGATCGTTTGCGTTGAGGACATTGTTCCCGATGGCAATTACTTCTGCGCTGTTCCCGACGGCGAAACATCCGCCGTCACGTCGGCAATCGCGGGACACGTGACGCGGACCGCCCCGACGATGGGCGCGACGGACGAAGGCGGCGCGCAGCTTGTTCAGGACATGAGCGACGGCAGCGGCGATGAAATGCTGTTCACCGTAAAAGTCGCGCTTGAAGACGAGGTTGGCGGAGCGGTGACAGGAGCTACGGTGTCGTCCGGCGACGGCGCGCTAGTCGCCTGTGTCGAGGACGCCGTCCCCGACGGCTTCTACTACTGCGCTGTTCCCGATGCGGAGTCCTCCGAAGTGGAAGCGGCCGCGGCTGGATACATAACGACCACTGCGGCAACAGCAGGCCCCGCCGACGAAAACGGTTCTCAAATAGTTCGGAGCCTTGTGGACGGCAGCGGCGACGAAATGCTGTTCACGGTCAAACTAACTATTCTTGAAGATGAACTCAGCAACACGCTCACCGGAGCGACGGTGACATCCGGAGCGGGCGGCGCGGTCGCCTGCGTCGAGGACGTAGTTCCCGACGGAGCCTATTATTGCGCTGTCCCGAACGGCGAAACATCCGCGCTGGCGGCGGCAAAGACCGGATTTATCACAGGCGGCGCGGCTGACAACGGCGCTGCGGACGAGAACGGCGCTCAGGTTCTTCATGACATGAGCGACGGCACGGGCGACGAGCTTCTTTTCACAGTCATGCTATCCGCGCTCGAAGACGAACTCGGCAACTCGCTTACAGGCGCGACGGTGACTTCCGGCGCAGGCGGCGCGATAGCTTGCCTCGAACCCGCAATCGCGGACGGCAGCTATTTCTGCGCGGTTCCGGACGGAGAAACATCGGATGTTTCGGCGGCGAAAACAGGCTACATAACAGGCGGAGCGACAGGCTTGGCTGTTGCAAGCGAGAGCGGCCCGCAGCGCTCTCATGACATGAGCGACGGCACGGGCGGCGAGCTTCTCTTCACGGTCATGCTATCCGCGCTTGAAGACGAACTCGGCGCCACGCTGACAGGCGCGACTGTGACATCCGGCGCCGGCGGCGCGGTTGCTTGCGTAGAACCCGCAATCCCGGATGGCAGCTATTTCTGCGCCGTTCCCGACGGCGAAACGTCCGCCGTCACGGCGGCGCTGGACGGTTACATAACCCACACCGCCGCCACTCTCGGCGGAGCGGACGAAAACGGCTCCCAAATCGCGCAGGACATGAGCGACGCTACCGGCGACGAACTGCGGTTCACTGTTAAGGCGTCCGTTGAAGACGAACTCGGCAACACTCTGACGGGCGCGACGGTGACGTCAGGCGCAGGCGGCGCGATCGCTTGCCTTGAAGACGCGCCGCCCGACGGTTTCTACTATTGCGCGGTTCCAAACGGCGAGACTTCCGCAGTGACCGCCGCGCTCATCGGCTATGTGACTTCGATAAAAGCGTCGGCGGGCAACGTCGACGTCTCCGGCTCTCAGACGCTTCAGGAAATGACGGACGGCAGCGGCGGCGAACTGTTGTTCGCCGTAAAGGTGAACGCCGCGCAGGATGAACTCGGAAACGCGGTGGATATCGAAGCGGGGGATGTCGCGACGCTTTACAACACGGCGGGATGCTCCGGCCTCGAAGCGCCGATAGACCCGCCCGCGTATGACGCGGCGACGGAGGCGTGGTATATCCGCATCGCTCCCGGCTCGTATTACGCCAACTTGAGCAAGACGGGATACGTGGACGCTTGCGACGCGACGACAGTCGCGGCGGCGGCGGCCGGGCCTCAGGCGATACCCACTTTCACTCTGGCTGGCGGGGATCCTTTTAGGTACGGCCTGAAAGTGAAAGTTTACGACGAATACGACAGGCCGATAACGAACGCGACCCTAACTCACGGCGGCCTCCCGCCTGTTCACGAGAACATCGGCGTAGAGGCGAATACTTATTACTTCGACACTGCGGGAGCCGCAGGACTGGTTGTGTCGAAAGAGGGATACCAGACGATAAACCAGACGACCGCCGGGAGAACCACCGAACCGGGCGGCGGCGCGATTAAACAGACCTCGCTCACGCTCACCGGCAAGTCGAGCGGGAGCTTGGAGGACGGCGACATCGCGGCGATTCCCGCCGGGACTGTCGAAACGCGCAACGGGCTTCGCCTGCTAAACAACGTGAAGCTCACTCTTCAGTACGATAACGGAGTCGATTCGGGCGGGCTTCTCGGACTCGGCAGCCTCACCAACTTCTATTTCCTTTCGGCAACAGGCTCCCGCGTCATCCCGTCCGCCTTCATTGAGGTCGACCCGGTGAACCTGCCCGGAGAGTACCATTTCAGAGTGCCCGGAACCACCGCTAGCGTTCAGGTCAAGGATGTCGATTACAACGACAACCCGTGGATAGACCTTGTGGATTCCGCTGTGATTCCGCTTGCCGGACTGGACGAGCTTACCCTTCACGACTACGGGACGGTGACGATGTATCCGAGGGCGGACCACGTCGAACTGACGGCGGACGCTTCTTTCTTCGCCGCCGCAACAAGCACGGTGTCTATCGCGGTCAGGGACAATAAAGGAAACATCATAACAGTCGGCCCGCACGCGGCGCTGAAAGTCCGCTTCACTATGTCGGGCGGCTCCGTTTCCCCGCCTTCTCAGAAAGACATCACGGACACGTCGCTGGACAACGCTTCCGACATTTCGGGAGCCTCGGACACGAGCTTGACCGGAGAAGTCGCCGCCGGCGAAGGCTCTGTGGATATTTTCGACAGCGTCGTTTCCGGGGCGACTCCAATCCTGTTGTCCGCGGAAGCGGCGGACATCGTTCTGCCGCAGAATTACGCGGCGAACACCGCGAATCTCGCTATCGACGTCGAGCATGCCGCCGCGTACAAAGTTGTCATTCATCAACCGGCGAACGTGACTACGGACGATGTCGCCACTGTCACAATAGAAATTCAGGACGAGTCGGGCAACGTAGTGGAATCAGGAACGCAGTATCCCAAGATAAGCCTGACCGGAAGCGCGCTCATAACCTCGGTTGTGACCGGAACAAGATTTTCGCCTATCGGAGTCAATCCGGTTGACGAAATGACCATTGAGACGGACAACGGACGCATCGTCATAGAAGTTTCCGACACTGTGGTTGAGACAATCAGCATTTCCGTTAGCAATGTTTTGCTGCAACTCCCGGCTCCGGTGAACCTGACGTTCGCGCACGGAGCGCCTGCGGCGGTTGTAATAACCAATGTCTCTCACGCGACGCAGTCGGCGGGCGACGACGTCTCGGTCGAAATAGAAATCCATGACGCGAACGGAAACCTCGCCACTTCAAGCGAGCCTATATTTACCGTCACGGCGGTGGGCGACGGAAACAACACCGCCAAGTTCACCGCAGCGACCACCGGCAGCATAGTTTCAGGAATTAACACTCACATAGCGGCTGTAAAAGCCTCCGGGGGACAAGTCGTTCTGACGTTGACGGACAATAGCGCGGAGACTGTGGAGATATCGCTATCCGACTCGGCGGGCGTCGGCCCCGCGTGGGACTGGACCTCGACGGAGGAAGTGGAATTCTTCCAGTCCGGCATAGACTATATTACCGTCGACAGGACTACGGTGACTCTCACGGCCGGACAGTTGACGCCGGCAATAGTCGTTTCCGTTTTCGATGAGTTCGGCAACCCGGCTACTGGCAGAGCGTCAGACCTGACCGTTAATCTGGACTCCACCAGCGATCAGCATCTCTTCTACGCCACCGATCCTCCCGGCGTTGATGTTGATTTCATAACTATACCTGCCGCCGGATATTTCGCTCATTTTTATTACTACGACACGAAGGCGGGCGCGGCGACGATAACAATGTCCGCCGCCGGAGCGGACGACGTAACGACTCAGGCGACAATCAACCCCGCCGCGCCTATAAACGCGGTGACTGTTTCCACTTCCTGCGGATTTGTTGACGCCTCTCAACCTACCGGCTACACCTGCAAACAGCAGAAAACAATAGGGACGCCCACCTACAATCTGGTTGAATACCCGCGCACCGCGACTGATGACTACGAATATCAGATCGTCGCCGACGGACACACCAGAGGCGTGATTAAGTTGCTTGTGGTCGACCAGTACGGCAACGCGATAGCCGGGGAAGACGTCAATTTCGTTGTTTCCGGCCTAACGGGCGCGGTCGTTTCGCCTGCGTCCGCTACCACGGACGCAGACGGAGCAATCACAGCCGAGATAACTTCGACCGCCATCGGCTCGGCTCTGGTCAGGGCCGACCTCGCCGATTACGCGTATGACTACGGCGTGTCGTTCCCCGCCACTTTCAAAGCCGACGACAGGACGCCGCCCACAATCGCGCGTTTTGACAGTAAGACGCTCGTGGACGGCGATTATGTGGACGCCCTCGGCCCTATCGTCATCAGCGTCGTTCTAGACGACCCCGGGGACAATGCGGTGGGAATCAACTTGGCGGACGCCGACGCGATAACAGTCGCCGTGAAAGCCGTCGGCGGCGGAACGGTGAACGGCGTGACGAACAAGACCGGGTGCGACTCCGAATTGGAACTATCCGACTGCGTGGTGAGTTGGGAGCCATTTGTCAGCATGACTGCCGGCTCTTATGAAGCGACTCTGACCGTCAAAGACAGGAATGGGAACGAACAGACGCAGACATGGACGGTGGTAGTTGAGGGGAGCGCGGCCCTCAAGGACGTGCTGGCAGGTCCCGGTGTGTTCGACCCCCGGAGCGGGCAACCCATGACGATTTCATTCCAGTCTTCCGAGGCGGGCGCGGTCGTGACTCTGGAGATTTATAACAGGTCCGGGCAACTTATACATCGCGACGTGCTGGTGGCCGACGCCGGATACAACTACTTTGAGTGGGCGGGACGCACGCTCTACGGCAATTTGCCCGGCAACGGAATTTACATTTTCAGGCTGACCGCCAACATGGCGGGGCAAGTGACTTCTCAGACGGGTAAACTGGCGGTGTTCAAGCCGTAACCGGAAGTCCGCGAGCGCGGCCCCGGACAACTATACAGGGAACAGGTGCGAAGACTTTGAAACTGACACTGATATCGAGAATGGCAATTGCCGCTCTGGCGGTCACTATTGCGGCGGCGGCGGGCGCGCGCGCTCAGGACGCCACCGCTCAGACCGACTTCTTCCGCGAAGGCTCCACCGCCCGCTCCTTCGGCATGGGCAACGCGTTCGTCGCTGTCGCGGACGACATAGGAGCCGCTTATTGGAACCCAGCCGGGCTGGCTTTGCTTTCCGGCTCCACTTTCTCCACCACGAGGTCGACTCTCGACATCTTCGACCTTAACACCCAGACGCTTTCCTTCGCGGCTCCCGCCTACGGAGGCGTCGCCGCCCTCAACTTGGTTTACTCTTCCATCAGCGGCGGTATAGAGACCGAGTTCGATCCCATAACCGGCCGGCTCGTTCCGATCGGAACCTTCGAAGAAACCGATACCGCCTTTTCTATTTCCTACGGCAAGGAATATAAAGAGAATTTGTATCTCGGCGGAACGATTAAACACGCGAGGCAGAAGGTGTCGCGGTTTAGCGCCTCCGGCTTCGGTCTAGACCTCGCCGCGCTTTATCAATATAACGATTACATTCGCGCCGGGCTTGTTCTTCAGAATGTCGGCGACATGGATATTGGCTCCGACACAATTCCGTTCAATGTCCGCGTTGGCGCTTCAATCGTAGTTCCTCAGGAACCCAAACTCCTTATCGCCGTGTCTTACGAAACCGAATACCTAAACGAATCCGTGGCGTCCATAGGGGCGGAATACCGCTTCGCTGAAAACCTGACCGCCCGCTTGGGGGGCAACGAAGACGGCCTTTCCGCCGGACTCGGCGTCCGCTTCGACAAGTTCCATCTCGACTATTCTTTCAATAGAAACGACGATTCGGGAGACGAAAACAGATTGACGGTTGGCTACTACGTAGAACCTCGAAAGAAGGCCCCGGAAAAGAAGGGGCAGGAGGCTCAAGCGACTGCGACTACGGAGTCCGAACAGCCGAGGACGACTCCGTCAAGGCCTGAAAGAGCAAAGAAAACCGGAGACGCAGCAGAAGAAGCGGCGGCCCCCGCGACGGAGAGCGCTTCCGCGCCCGCCGAAGACGAACCGCCCAAACGCGGTCGCGGCAAAAAAGACGACGAAGAAAAACCGGCGGCGACGGAACCCGCCCCGGCGGCGGAAGAGACCGCCGCAAAGAGCGTGCCGAAACGAGGGACGATTTCCACGCCTGAACCGGCGGCTCAGCCGGAGACGAAACAGGAACCGGTCGCAACGCTTCCTACTTTGCTTTCCAAACCTGAAGTTCCCGCCGCTTCCGAAAGCGACATGAAACTTCAGCCTGTCGGCGGGGGAGATGGCCGCCGCGTCGAACTTCCGGGGCTGGACGACCTTCTGGGCGAACCCGAACCCCCGGAAGCGAGGATGTACCGCGAGGAGCAGTCGAGAAGAGACGGTCGCATCGGCGAAGGCTCGTTCAGGTTGGAGCCTAGATAGCGCGCATTTCTCATAGACGCGGACAGTTCCGGGCCACGCCGCCCGGAGGAGGTTTTGTGGCTGAAGCAAAAAAAACGGGTTCCGCAAACAGCCTAGTGTGGTATTTATGCGTTATTCTCACATTGGCCTCTGCCGCCGCAATCGCCGCTTTCGGCTTTTATTACTCTGCAAATCAGAACAACGTAGGCAGAAGGGTGGTTCTTATTATGGGCGCGGAACCGCCTTCGGCTGATGCTAAGCTGGACGACGTCAGGCTCTGGCTGGACTCGTACTCTGAAGCTCTTCCCGGCTGCCTGTGCGCGGTCGGCAGGCCCGCTCAGCAGGAGCCTATGCAGGCGATCTTGCTGTGCGTCGGCTTTGAAGAAGGCGAAAACGCCTGCGCCGCGCTCCCCGAAAAAATGCCCGGCGGGATTACAGCCGCCGTGTCCTCGTTCTCCGATGCGGACACTGTAACTAGAGTTTTCTTCCTTCTTTTCCGTTTGGTTCCCGGCGACTGGATAAGTCCCCGGACGGACGCCCTTCTTCAAAAACCATAGACTTATGCAATCTCATATATAGGCTGTTTAAAATGCAAAACCGAGCTTACGCCCGGTTTTTTTAATATGATATTATGGCGCTCGGTTGACCGTTACGCCTTCACATCAATGCCGCCGCTTTCGCTTACATCCGCGATGTTCGCCAGAGGCTCGGCCTGTGCGCGCACCGCTTTGTTGAACGCCGAAAGCAACTGAATTAGCGCCTCGCCTTGGCTTGAAAAAGATTTGTTCAACACCATGTTCAAACTGGTCATTCCCGCCGGTTCTACCGACATGTCAATCGCCTTCTTTCCTTTGCGCCGGATTTTTATGGTTTTCCCGGCGAATTAACTCTTCTCTGTTATGTGTTTTATCGGCAGTTTTTCGATGAAACTTTAGCCCGGCGAGAAAAATAGTTAGAATCATGTTATGTCGCGCCGCGCGCGGGAAAGGCGTTTTATGGACGGCAAGGGCAAAAAAGTCGCTGTGGCGATGAGCGGCGGAGTGGATAGCTCCGTGGCGGCCTTGCTATTGAAAGAGCGCGGCTTTGAAGTGGCCGGGTTCCACATGAGTTTGTTCGACGCGGCGGAAGGCGGCGGCGCGGCTCCCGGCGCGTGTTGTTCAGAGGAATCGTCATTGGCAGCCCGCGCGGTGTGCGACATCATCGGAGCCGATTTCTTCTGTCTTGATTTCAAAGAAGCGTTCAGAAACTCGGTTATCGTCCCATTCGTCGAATCATACCTTGCGGGCCGCACTCCGAACCCGTGCGTCGAGTGCAACAGAGCAGTAAAGTTCGACGCGCTGCTAAAGGACATCAAAGGTCTCGGTTTCGATTGCCTCGCGACAGGGCATTACGCGCGGCGGGAACGCGACGGCGACAGGTGGCGGTTGCGCAGGGGCGCGGACAGGCTCAAAGATCAGTCGTACTTCCTTTACATGCTGGACTCCCCCGCGCTCGAATCAATCCTTTTTCCTCTTGGAGAACTGAAAAAAGAGGAAGTGCGCCGGATCGCCGTCCGGGCGGGTCTCCCATCCGCCGAAAGAGAGGAAAGCCAAGATATTTGCTTCGCCGGGGACGGGGCGTATGAACAGGTGATAGAGCGCGCGCAGCCCGGGGGATTTGCTCCCGGCCCAATTTTCGATGTTTCCGGAAAAGAAATAGGCAGACACACAGGAATAGTCAACTACACTGTGGGACAGAGGCGGGGGATGGGCGTGAGCGCCGCCGAACCATTGTACGTGCTAAAAATTCTAGGGTCTGAAAACGCGATAATCGCAGGGCCGAGAAGCGAGCTTGCGGCGTCGGGGCTGGCGTTCGCCGAAGCCGTTTTTCAGTTTGGCGAACCTCGCCTAGGAGCTTTTTACGACGCGGTGGTCAGGCATAAGTCAAAACCTGTGAAAGCAGAATATATAGGGATATATCGCTGTGGCCAAGAAGAAGCGGCGGGACGACGCTTGCATTCCATAATATTCGAAAATCCCGTCGACGGAATAGCCCCCGGACAAAGCGTGGTTCTTTACGACGGGGACATGGTGGCGGGTGGCGGAATAATCGAAAAAGCGATTGAAAAATAAGTCGGAGACCTCGGCGTGAGCAACATGGCGGCTCTCATATTGTCGATATTGCTTGCGGCGTTGCCGTCGGGACGCGAGGCCGAGCGGCGCGTCGAATCCGAACTTGCGCGAGACGTGAGCGCGGAAAAAATCTCCGTTGTCATCAAAGGCGGAGCGACGACAGGCGCGTTGTGGAGCGCGGAAAGCGTAACGGTCGCATTGTCCGGGTGGGAAACGGACTTCGGACGCGCGACGAGCGCAAAGATTGTCTTCAAGTCGCCGCGCGCAAGGATGGAAAATGGAACTTGGAAGCTTGATGGTTGCGATAAGACAACTGTTGAAATCCGGCTCAACGAAGACGACCTGTGGACGGCGGCGGCATTGAGAGTCGGAGCGGCTCAGTTGACCTCGCTCGAATTCTCAGGAGACTCGAAAGTATTAATAAAAGGAAATCAACAGATATATATGGGAATCGCGCTTCCGTTCAGCGTCGCGGGAAAAGCGGCGGTCAGGAACGGCTCGGAAATAATTCTCGCCGGGCCGCTTGAGACAACGGTCGCCGGGGCGAGGCTGGGCGGTCGGGCCGATTCTTATGTGTTGCGTATTGTCAATCCGCTCGCCGATTTTGACGACTGGGACGTGTCGTCGGCGCTCCTTCGGAGCGGAGTTTCGGACGCCGTCGGCTGGATGTCGATGTCGCTTAAATCGGCAAAAATCAGGAATGGCATTCTCGTGGTTTCCGGAGAATTGAAGCGGCGATAGCGCTCATATTTGCCTCTTTGGGCAACACGAACTTTCATAGAACCCATAGTGATAATCAACAAACATCATGGCTAATAATAACTATTCCGTCACAATTATACAGATATGGATACAAGTTTACATGCCCGAAGGCAGGGTTGAATATCGTGGAAAAAATGTGAAAGAAAGCTGCGGAGAGCTAGGGATATAGCTCCGCAGGGCAATTGTTGAAAACTTGAAAACCGAAATGAAGGATGACAGGGGTTGACATAAGAGGGTGGCAAATGTTGTCTAAAGAGGCGAAAACGAATCAATGTGTGTAAAAGCGGCAAAAGGCGATAATTGATAATCATAGTAATCCATGGTTTGCAAAAGCGCTGAAAAATTTTTAATAAGGGGTTGACAATGCGGATATGAGAAGTAATATATGTAACTATAGTCAGTATTTTCTATGTGAAGGGAGGTGCAAAATGGCGAAGAAGGTAGCGAAAAAGGCGGCCCCGAAGAAAGTAGCGAAGAAAGCGGCTCCGAAGAAAAAAGCCGCAAAGAAGGTCGTGAAGAAAGCGGCCCCGAAGAAAGTTGTGAAAAAGGCAGCCGCGAAGAAAGTCGTGAAAAAGGCAGCCCCGAAGAAAGTCGCGAAAAAAGTAGCGAAAAAGAAATAACGCATTCCCAAAGCAATTTGAATCGCATTATCGAAAAAGGGGAACAACAGTTCCCCTTTTTTGATGTCTTAACAATGCGACCCGGCGGTATACGACAACGGAAGAAACGACCCCCAGTTCGGGAATAAAGCCGCCGTGTTGAAGCGCGGCGGCGCGGGTGGTACAATTGAACAAAATGGCCGGGCGGCTCCGAAAGGGAGATTCCGCATGTTTTCTATTATTGTGAAAGCGATTTGTTTAGGCGCGGGCATGAGCGTTTTCTACGCTCTCGCGATGTTGTTCAACAAGGCGTTCGACCCGGACGGCCCGTTGTGGACGTACAACATGTTCGGGTTCCTTTTCGCCGGATTGCTATTTGGCATATTGGTGTCTCCGTACGCGGAGAAGTGGCTGTTGAATTTTCACAGGCAGGTGCTGAGGTCGATGCAGAGGGTGTCGCCGCACGCTATGGCGTCCGGTTTCGCCGGCCTGATGATGGGTTTCTTCTTTGCGATGCTGTTGACGGCTCCGTTCTGGTATTTTCTGAAGATGCCGGCGGCGGCGGGAGTGGCCGTGTTTTTGGTGCTTTGCGTGGTTCTTGGGTATCTCGGCGTGCTGATATTCAGCAGGGTTTCGCTGTGGGGAGGAAACGTGGTCGGCCCGATGGCGTTCAGGGCGGACGCCGCGCTGCCGAAAGTTCTGGACACCAGCGTGCTGATAGACGGAAGGATTCTTGAGTTGTACATGGCCGGTTTTCTTGAGGGAAAGCTGTTTGTTCCCGATATGGTGATTGCGGAGTTGCAGGGGATCGCGGACGATTCTGACTCAGGCAGGAGGAAGCGGGGCAGGCGGGGGCTGGACGTGTTGACGAAGATGAAGGAAAAAGAGGGCGGAGAGGTGGAGATAGTCGATCTGCCGGCTCCGCGGGCTGGAGAGCCGACGGCGGTGGACGCGCGGTTGGTCAACTACGCGAAATCCATCGGCGGCGCGCTGGTCACGAATGATTTCAACTTGACTAAAGTGGCGAAGCTGCGCGGGGTGCGCTGCATCAACCTGAACGTGTTGTCGAATTCTATGAGGAAGACTTTGCTGCCCGGAGAGAGAGTGGAAGTGAGCGTTGTGAAGACAGGCAAGGAGCACGGGCAGGGAATAGCATATCTGGACGACGGGACGATGATAGTGGTTGAGAGCGGGGACAGGTTTATAGGAGATTCCGTGACGGTGGAGATAAGCAGCATAATGCAGACGGTGGCCGGAAGGCTGATATTCGCGCGGGCCACCGAAGGCCGGGATGACGACGAGGACGACGCGCGATGAGTTACAGGGTCGGATGCGGATGGGACGCGCACGCGTTCGGAGGGGACGGCCCGCTGAAACTCGGCGGCGTGGAGGTTCCCGGAGCGCGCGGGCTTTCGGGTCATTCGGACGCCGACGTGCTTGCGCACGCGGTATGCGACGCGATTCTCGGAGCTGCGGGGCTGCCAGACATAGGCGCGCATTTCCCGGACGACGACCCGCAATACGAGGGAGCCGACAGCGTCGGGCTGCTCAAGCTGGCCGCAGGTTATGTCGCTGAAAAAAAATACAGAGCGGTCAACGTGGACGCCGTGATAATAGCGCAGGAGCCGAGGCTTGCCCCATTTTTTTTGCGTATGAGGGAAAACATAGCGGCGGCGGTGGGCCTTTCCCCGGAGGACGTGTCGGTTAAGGCGGCAAGCCCTGAGGGGCTTGGCGCGGTCGGCAGGGGCGAGGGGATAGCGGCTCAAGCTGTCGCTCTCTTGAAGAAGACATCCCGGAGCGGTTCATAACGATGATGAGGCTGACGGATAAAAACGCGATAGCGGAGGCGCTGAAGGCTGGGCGCGTGGTTTCGTTGCATGTGGGCGCGGCCGCAAGAACGGACGAGAGGGCGGCGCGTCTGGCGGCGCTCGCGCGCGAAGCCGGCATCCCCGTGCGGGACATGCCGGTCAAGGGGCGAGGCCCGATAGAGGCCGTATGCAACGATTTTGAATACGCGACGCTGGAGAGCTTGATGGACGCGCGGGAGGAGAGCGGCGGGCTGATCGTGGCGCTCGACCATGTGCAGGACCCGATGAACCTCGGCGCGATACTTAGGACGGCGGCGGCGGCGGGGGCCATAGGAGCGGTGATAGAGCGCAAGCGCTCATGCGACGTGACGCCGGTGGTCTACGAGACGTCGTGCGGCGGGGCCGAGAGATTGCTGATTGTCAAGGTGGCTAATCTCAGGCAGGCGCTCTCTACGATGAAGGAGAGGGGCTGCTGGGTGGCCGGAACGGACGAACGCGCTAAAGATGTCTGCCACGACGCGGACATGTCCGGAGTGTCCGTCTTGGTTATGGGCGGAGAAGGCGAGGGGATGTCGCGCATAACGCGCGAGGAGTGCGACTATCTAGTGCGCGTGCCGACGGTCGAGGAGTTCCCGTCGCTCAACGTGTCTGTGGCGGCGGGCGTTCTGATCTTCGAGACGATGAGGCAGAAGAGAGCGCTGGGAGATAAGAAACGTGGCGGGCGCGTGTGAACCGGATTTGACTCCGGCGCAGTATCGGGCGAAAAGAGTTCCTAATGAAAATATTATTGATAAATCCCTACACCGGCTCTGAGGAGACGGCGGGGAGATACAGGCGCTTTCTCGCGCCTATGCCGCCTATAAGTCTGGCGTATGTCGCGGCGGCGTTGGAGAGGGCGCGCCTGCCGGTGTCGGTGTACGACGATTACACCGAAGGCGGTTCGAGGGAGGCTCTGATAAAGCACATCCGAGCCGCGGACCCGGACATGATAGGGCTTTCGTGCGTCACGCCGACGGCGAAGAGGACGAACGAAATCGCGGCGCTTGTGAAAAGGGAGTTCCCGCGCGCGAAGTTGGTTCAAGGCAACCTGCATTCGAGCGTGTTTTTCGAAAAGACGCTGAACGAGGGGTTGGCGGACGCGGTGGTGATAGGGGAGGGAGAGGAGACGGTGGTGGAGCTGGCTAGGGCGTTCGAGAGCGGAGCGCCCCTGTCCGGAGTCGCCGGGATAGCGCACAAGGAAAACGGAACGCCGGAGATTACGGAGCCGAGGGGATTCATAGAAGACTTGGACTCGCTGCCGTTTCCGGCGTGGCATCTGTTTCCGATAGAAAGATACAGGCTGTTCAACTTCGCGCGAGTGAGGGAGCCGGGCACGCTGGTTCTCGGTTCGCGCGGCTGTCCCTACGGATGCAACTATTGTTCGCTGAAGATTATGGGCCGCCGCAGGAGGAGAAGGTCTGCGGTCAACATCGCCGACGAGTTCGAGTGGCTGCACGACAAGTTCGGATATGTCCAGCCTTCGTTTGTAGATCCGATATTTCCTTTGACGGAAAAAGAGGCGGTTGAGTTCAGCGACGAGGTGGTCCGCAGAGGGTTGAACAGGAAGCTGACGTGGATAACTGAGACGAGGGTGGACTGCGTGAACGAGCGCATGTTGAAGGCGATGGCCGCCGCCGGGCTGTCGAGGATAATGTACGGGTTCGAGGCCGGGGCGGACGGGGTTCTGGAATCGATCAGCAAAAACGCTACGGTGGAGAGCGCGCGCAAGGCGGTGGAGATGACTCGCAGGGCAGGGATTCAGATAATAGGTTTCTTTATGATCGGCTCCCCCGGCGACACCGTGCGGACTGTTGAGCGGACGATAGCTTTCTCGAAGAGCCTCGACATAGATTTCGCCAAGTTCACAGTGTTCTCGCCGTTTCCGGGGACTGGTATATATGACGAGTTCGTAAAGGACGGAAAAGTGGCGGCGGACGCGCCGAGTTCTAGCTTCACGAACTACCCGACTAGGGAAAACCCGGCGGTGTACGCGCCGGAGGGCATGACTAACGATGATCTTGTGAGGTTGCAAAAGAAGGCGTTCATGAGTTTCTATCTGAGGCCGAAGATGATTCTGAGACATTTGTTAAAGATAAGGACGCTGAGGGCGGCGGACGCGCTCGTCGGGATGATGACGCTGATAAGAAAGTGAGAAAGCGGCGGAGCGACTGATTTTTTCGAATTTATTGACTTGGGGCCACAAGGTCATTAGTATTTATGTTTGGTTTGTGCGGGGTTCGCTCTGCCGGCGTGGCTCAGGGGTAGAGCAGCTGATTTGTAATCAGCAGGTCGTCAGTTCGAATCTGACCGCCGGCTCTTAAATTTGAAATAGAGAAACGCCCGGAGGGGTGCCCGAGTGGCTAAAGGGGGCAGACTGTAAATCTGCTGGCGAACGCCTACATTGGTTCGAATCCAATCCCCTCCATAAATAAAACGGCGAAAGCCGTTGTCAAAAGCGGGAGTAGCTCAGCTGGCTAGAGCGCCAGCCTTCCAAGCTGGGGGTCGCGGGTTCGAACCCCGTCTCCCGCTCTGTCCGGAGGCCAACGTAGCTCAGTAGGTTAGAGCGCATCCTTGGTAAGGATGAGGTCACCGGTTCGACTCCGGTCGTTGGCTCTATTTATTTAAAGGAATAAGAAATTATTTCTGGAGGAAGAAATGGGAAAAGAAAAATTCGAGCGAAAGAAGCCGCACGTGAACGTGGGAACGATCGGGCACGTGGATCATGGCAAGACGACATTGACGAGCGCGTTGACGAGGGTATTGGCGAACGCGGGGTTGGCAAAG
>JAKQBV010000011.1 GCA_029573925.1 bacterium | reverse complement strand
GTTGCTGTTTGTCTTTGAAAGTTTGCATGATTCATTCTATTTGTTCGTTGTCGTTTTGAAAAGGGGTTCACGCATATCTTTTGTGCGCAAACGACGTGGCTTTTTGCGCCGGAATCAAGGTTGTGAGCCGGGGTCATTGATAGCAATATCTGTTTCGATAATGTAATTATACTTTCCTATTCACATGCTTGCCTGATAGCGCTTGTTTTGCGTTCGAGTCAGGTTCGAACAATCGCGTCGCGGATTCCGGCGCTTTCAGCCGGGGATGATTTTGAGGGCGAGTTTTCTTAGGGCGTGGCGGAGGGTGAAGTAGATGAACTGGGCGGCGGAGCGCGCGTCGCTCATGGGAGAAGGCATCTTTAAGACGCTCGGCATTTTTATCAGCAGCTTGGAGGCTCCGATGGGGCATCCGGTGAGCCTGATTACGCGTTTCGCTTCCAGCTTGCCGTCAACGCGGGAGCAGTCGCCGATGAGAAAAGCCGTCTGGCCGGGATGTATGACATCGCCTTTGTAGATGCCGGTGACGACAGCGCCGGGGCGGGCGCGCGCGACGGAGCCGGGGCGGCGTTTGTCTATCGTGCCGAGGCATCCTTTGACCGCCGCAAGGCAGCCGCCGTAACAGAAGTTCTCGCTGTCGGACTCCCTGCGGACGGACGGGGAGCAGTTCGGCGACGGAGCGTGTTCCGGCTCGTGTTCCGGCGCGTCTCCGCAATAAAACTTTATCGGCGTGTCCACCGCGAGTATGTCCTGATATTCGCTTGTCAGCCCCTTTGTCTTGGATATGATTTCATCCAGCGGATAGTCGCCTAAAATACTGATGTCGTCGAGGTCAATTGAGCCGTAGCCTCTGTCGCGCGCTATGCGAAGATGAACGATTTCTTCGGGTTTGTAACCGAGGGCCGCGCCGGCGACCGCGTCCGCGGCTAGCGGATTGTTCGACACCAGCAGCAGGCCCAGATGGAATCCCTGAGGCGCGCTCTCGAACCCGTGCCCGATGTGTATCGCGTCTGTTACGACGCAGTCCGGATATCCGATTTCCAGCATATCCACTATCTTGTCGTTGAGCCGGTTGTCGTGGACGGCCATCCGGTCCCGGTGCTGGAGGATTCCTATGTTGAGCTTCAGCGCGTTCGTCACTTCGCAACAGATATGATACTTCAGTTTCGGGACCCAGATTTTCGTGTCGGCTTCGAGGATGGAGCGGGGGACGTGGAACCCTTTCTGGGCGACGGCTTTCTTCAAGTCCACCCAAGTCGCGCGGTCCTCGTTAAAATCGACAAGTCGCACTTTGAGCCGCCGCGCGAGGGCGTCGTAACCGGCCTCATGCATGAAAAGACCGGGAGGTATGCCGAATCCGGAGGATTCGCCGATGGTAATCTGCGATACTTCGGGTCGGGTTTTCAGGTGATGAGCCAGAGCTTCCGTCACCGCCGGGTGAGTGTGCGAGTGATGTATGTATTGTCTGTTTGCGGTGACGACGTTGGGTTTGATGAGGGTGCGCCCGCGCGGCTGAAACTGCAGTTCCTCAAAACACTCCGCCATGATGGCTCTGATTCTCGCCGGGTCGGCGGTCTCGCAGCGCCTTAATATCACTTTCGGTTCGCTCATAATCAAAATTATAGTCCGCGAACGCCGGAGAACGCGGAATTGATGAAAAAAAACCAACGATGATGTATATTATTCGGGGTCGCGCTAAGGCAGGCGCGACCTAATATTTTAAGATTGGGTCAACTTTGCATGGGCAGCGAAAGCGAAAGACTGATGAAGCTTGCGGATAAGTGGTGCGCGCGAAACTACGAGCCGCTCCCGGTGTGCATCTCAAAAGGCGAAGGCGTATACGTGTGGGACCCGGAGGGGCGCAGGTATATGGACATGCTGAGCGCGTACTCTGCGATGAGCCACGGGCACAGGCATCCTAAAATAGTTAAGGCGCTGATAGAGCAGGCCGGGCGGGCGACCCTCACATCGAGGGCGTTTCACAATGACATGCTTGGGCCGTTCCTCGAAAAATTGTGCGCGCTGACGGGGTTCGAGAAGGCGTTGCCAATGAACACTGGGGCGGAAGCGGTCGAGACGGCTTTGAAGGCGATGCGAAAATGGGCGCACGAAATCAAGAGCGTCCCCGACGACCGCGCGAGAATAATCGCCGCCGCCAACAACTTTCATGGCCGCACCATCGCCGCCATCAGCATGTCAACCAGCGAGAAGACCAAAAAAAACTTCGGCCCGCTTGTGCCCGGAATAGACATAGTTCCGTTCGGGGACGCCGCCGCTCTTGAGGCCGCGATTACTGACGACACAGCGGGCGTTCTGCTTGAGCCGATACAGGGAGAGGGCGGGGTGGTTGTCCCTCCAGACGATTATTTGGCCCGCGTTCGGAAGATTTGCGACAAGCGCAACGTTCTTTTGTGCCTAGACGAGATTCAGACCGGGCTTGGGCGCACTGGCAGAATGTTCTGCTTCGAGCATTACGGAATCCGGCCCGACATAGTCACGCTTGGAAAAGCTCTGGGCGGAGGTGTTCTTCCGGTGTCCGCAGTCTGCGCGAACGAGAACGTGATGAGCGTTTTCACTCATGGCACGCATGGAAGCACGTTCGGCGGCAACCCTCTAGCCGCCGCTGTTGCGATAGCCGCTATGGATGCGCTGCGGGATGAAAAAATGGTCGAGAACTCCGCGATTATGGGAGAGTTTTTCATGTCCCGCCTTCGGGAGCTTAAGCTTCCCGGCGTTTCTCTGGTTCGTGGCAAAGGCCTGCTTGTCGGCGTGGTTCTTGAAAAACCTGTCGCTCATGACAAATCGCTTGAGTTGCTCGACGCCGGGCTGCTGGCCAAAGACGCCCGACCCGACATCATCAGATTCGCTCCGCCGCTTATAATAACGAAAGACCAGATTGAAGAAGCCTTGGACATTATCGTAAAAGTTTTCAAATAATCGCTCTTAACAATGAAATCGCCATCGCCGAAGCGCATGGTTGAAAAGGATGGTTGCCGACTCTTGAACTCCAATCTGAAAAGACATGGCATCGCTTTGATTGTTTCCGCTGTTTTTACGGCAATGGCGGTTTTGGTTCCGTTGACGGCGTCGGCGTCTGAAACAGCGGAACAGTCGCCGAAGAAATCTCACACTTTAAAATTCCTGACGTACAACGTCTGTATGCTTCCGGATTTCATAACATTCGACCGAAACCTGCTGGTTCCGACGGAAAAAAGGGCCGCATTCATAGCAAAACTCATCAAAGACTATGATGTCATCGGACTGCAGGAAGCGTTCATTCCGGAGAGGGAGATTTTTCCGCGCAGACTGAAAAACCATTTCATGGTCATGGGGACAGGCTCGCCGAAGGCCCCGACAGGAAGCGGATTGTACATTTTCTCAAAAGGCGAAATACAGAGGTCGGTTTTCGAAAGATGGAGAGAGCAGTTCGGAGTGGACGCTTTCAGCCATAAAGGATTCATCGGAGCGACCACAGTTCTCCCCGGAGGGCTTGAGATAGACGTGTACACGCTGCACGCGCAGGCGGGTTTCGGCCCCAAGCCGAGGATAGAAAACTATAAGCAGATGATGGCTGCGGTCGAGCGGTTTTCAGGCGGTACGCGCAGGCCGATTATCATCCACGGCGATTTCAACTGCAATCCCGGAGAAGAGGATTGCGACTGGCTCCTTCAGAATTCAAAACTAAAAATGGCCTCCGCTCATCTTGACCACGTGGACCATCTTTTCTACGACGAGAACGGATCGGACTGGAAAATCACGATAGAGTCAGCGCGATGGGTGTTCGACGAGTTGGTTTCGGGTCGGCTGATAAGCGACCACAACGGAATGGAAACGATAATCCGCTTCGATGAACGTTGAGTTCGGAAAGACAGGATTATTTTCCGGGTCGTTTTAATTCTCTTTGAATAATCGATAGCATAATTCTTGATGATTCTTTACTGAACAAACGCCGCCGAATCCTGAAAACGGATTCGCTTCAGAGAAAAGCGAATCTCCGGGCGCACGCCGAAGTTGCCCCAATATTTGCCCGGATGTGGTAAAACCGCGTTTTTTTCATTATGATATTCAAATGATTGACATAGGCAGGGCGTCCGGGCGAATCGCGTCTTTTAATGGCGCGGTTCTATCCCGGAACATTCAACATCGAAGGGGTGGTGGACTTGACTACTGACACAGCTAAGGAAGTCATCACGAAGAAGAACCAATTCGGCAATTATGAAATCCGCATGGAGAGCATAGGAGGGCAGGGAGCCAACCTTGCCGGCAAGATTCTCGCCGACGCCGCCATTATG
>JAKQBV010000003.1 GCA_029573925.1 bacterium | reverse complement strand
GCCGATTTTGTTGAACTTCGTTCAATTCAAAATCGGCTCATGTTCATTTATATAAATAAAGATGCGCGCGCTGGATTTCGATTGGGGTTGCAATAAGAAAGGCACAATGGTTGATTGAGTTGACATAACCGGAGAGTCAGCGGTAGCGAGGAAGGTTGCGCAAGGACTGGTTGAACAGGGCGCGGCGGGCGTCGCGTGCGGTTTGAGAGCCGGGAGAAGCTAATCGCGCGGCGGTTTCAAGCATCGAGCCGGCCCTGCCCGCGTCGCCCAGCGCGGCGTACAGTTTTCCAGCCCTCAGAAGGATGTCCGGGTCCGACGGTTCGAGCATTGATGCCACCAGACAATGCGAAAGAGCGCCCGCGAGGTCGCCCTTGACCTCTCTCTGGTCTGCTAGGTCGAGTTGGGTGAGCGGGTGCAGTTCCTCCCTGTCCGTCTCGATGGCCCGCATCGCCTCTGCGACCGCCCGGATGTAGTAACGTTCGTAGTGCGCGAGGCCGCGCTGTTTATCCATCTGTTCGAGGCAGACCTGTCCGTAGCCGTAAGCTTCCGCGTGTTTCTCTTGTCGCAGCCTGATTTCGACGGCGTTGCAAAGAGCGTAAGCATTTGCCGCGCGGTCGTTGAGCGAGTCTATCACTTGCGCGGCTTCTTCCGTTCTGCCGGCGGCAAAAAGAGTAAACCCGTAGTTGTTCGCGGTTACGTCCTTTTTGGGATCGAGTTCGAGCGCGCGCCTGTAAGCGGCAATGGATTCCTCGTAAGCGCCCGACATCGAAAGAGCGTCCGCGAGAAGGGAAATCAGATGCGGCTCATCCGGCCTGAGGTCGGACGCGGCGCGCGCATACTGGGCCGCGACCTTCGGATGCCCCGCCGCCAGATACGCAGTCGATATGTCCGCCAGAGTGTCGGGAAGCTCCGGGCCAAGCTCGATGGACTCCACGAGCGGGCGAATCGCGCGGACATAATCGCCCCTTACCATGCGCATTCTTCCCTGCAATGACAGAGCCGATGAAGACTCGCACCCGCGCGACGCCGCCAGAGAGGCGTCCGCCCACGCCTGCCCGTACTCCCCGATAGACTCGAAGAACCGCGCCCTCTCGGCGAACATACAGGAGTCGCCGCCGTTGTTCCGGACAGCCTCTCCGTATTCTATGATTGCGTTAAAATAGTCGCCCGCGCGCCCGTGCGCCCTGCCCCTTGCGGCGCGCAACTTCGGAATGTCCGATTCCTCGGCGTACAACCTCGCCTTGTCGAGCGCGTCGAACGCCCGCTTGTGGTCGCCCGCGTCGGAAAACTCGGCGGAACTCTTTATCGCGGCGTCGATGTCGAACCCCGCGCGCGCGCCGACCGTAGCGAACATCGCAAACGCAACCGACACGGCAACCGCTGAATATTTCAGTCCTAACAGTTTCATTATTCTATTATTTAGTCTTACCATTTTTATTTCAAGACGTTTCGACTGTTTTGAAATTGTGTCCGGCAGAAAGCTGTCTAAAAACACACTTTTTGACGCCGCTTAAACGCCGCCGCAGACTTTTGCTTTTGAATTGACAACAGGCGCGTTTCTATAATATTATTAGCCCCTGTGCGAAGTGAAGAATGTTCGTCCGCGCGATTTTTTAAAATATATGTAAGTATATAGTCGCTCTTACACATAGAAAGACGACAAATGGAAAGGGTGAGGTGCGAGAGATGAGAAAATCGAAAATGACAAAAGCTATCGCGATGTCCGCAATGGTTGCGCTGGCGCTCGCGGCGTTCGTGTCGGCGGCATACGCCGCGAAAGCGAACACCAAGTTTCACACTAAGAGCCTTCATAAGAACGGAACGGGTTTGATGCACTGGTACGACGCCGCCGGCGGGCTAAAGAGCCTGACCAAGGCTGAATACGACACTCTCGGCTGCAAAAGCTGCCATACCACCACGTGCAAAGCCTGCCACGTGACGAGCATGAAAGCCGCCGACACCCGCGACCCGAAAACCTGCCTCGGTTGCCACCAGAGCATCGCCGCTTCTTTCGATTTGAGCAAAGCGGCCGGTAAACTGGATGTCCATGAAGGCAAAATGATATGCAACGACTGCCACATCGGCGAAGCTTTCGACGACATTCATGGCAATGAAGGCGACTTTAAAACAAAGAGCGACGCCGGAGCCATCAAGGCCTCCTGCCTCAACTGCCATAAGGAAAAAGAGGAAATCAAAGCTCATAAAGTTCACAAAGGCAAACTGGCCTGCCAGTCCTGCCACGTGGAAGCCTCAATCTCCATGTTCGACGGCAAGTTCGCTGACTTCGCGAAGTCCGGCTACAAAGGCGTGTTCACTCCGAAGATGGATTGGACGATGCTAATAAACGCCGACGGAAAAATCACGACCGGCCGCGTGAAGACAATCAAACTTGACGGAGGAAAAACCTTCGTTTCCGTCGAGCCGTACTACACTCACAACGTGACGAAGAAAGCCCTCAACTGCAGCTCCTGCCACGGCAGCGCAAATATGGTCGCCGTGAAAGACGGAAAGAAAATCGCCGTCGCGAGCGCCAAGGGCGTGCTCCCGTTCGACCCGGCGGTTCTCGATTTCGGAGCCGACACGGTTGTTCAGGTTATCGGCGGCGGAACAGCTCTTGACGCCAAACAGATGACCAAGATGAAAATGACGATTAAGGACCAGTGATAATCGTTCCAAATGAATGAAAAAAGGGCGGGAATCACTCCCGCCCTTTTTTATTCCCGGCGCCCCGGCGTCGGGTAGCGGAGGTTCAAAAAATGGAAAAACTGCTCTCGAACCTGATGGATGAAGCTACGGCATCAGGCGCTGATTTCGCTGACGCAAGAAGAGGCGAAGGGCGCTCGACAATGATACAAATACAAGACGGACGTACGGAAAAAG
>JAKQBV010000580.1 GCA_029573925.1 bacterium | reverse complement strand
TACCCCGATTTCCACGGCCTCAACCTTTCTTGCGAAGTGCGAGAGGGCATAATCAAACACACCACCGACTACGACGCCCCCGACCCCGCCTGCTGGGAAGGCCCCGCTGGAAATCCCACAATCGAGGCCCAGATTGTAAATCTGGCCGACGGCATAACCTACGCCTGCCACGACTTGGACGACTCCCTCAAGTCGGGAATCTGTTCCGAAGAACAAATATCCCAAGTGGCCCTCTGCCGGGAAGCCCTCGATAGCATGTCACACCCCGCTCTGGCCGGAAGCGAAAAAATGCGAAGATACCAACTGGTGCGGCGGCTGATTGACATCCAAGTGACTGACGCGCTGGCCGAAACCACAGCGCGGCTGGCCGCGGCAGGAGTGAAAACCGTCGCCGACGTCCGCTCCGCCCGCTCCCCCCTCGTCGGCTTCAGCGCGGGCATGGAATCGCGCGCCGCCGAACTTAAAGGGTTTCTTATGCGCAACTTCTACCGCGACCCAAGAGTCCTTAAAATGTCCGACACCGCCCTCGAAACAGTGGACGGCCTTTTTAAAATTTACCTGAACGACCCCTCCCTGATGCCGGAGGACGCCATGCGCCGGGACGGCGAAGACTCCGTCCACAGGATGGTCTGCGACTACGTGGCCGGTATGACTGACGGGTTCGCGATGGACGAATACGAGAGGCTGCGCGCAGGCTCGTAACCCGGTTTATCGGGTTCCCCTAGTGTAACCCGGGGCAAGCCGGCGCTCGCGACGAAATAGCCGATGAGCTTTATTCCAACCGACTTGGACATCAAACTCTCTTTTCCTTTCATAACGGTCACAGCGTTCGCCCTCGTCCTCTTTATGTTCGGCCCGGCGTTCGACAACCGGAAATCGACCGCCCCCTCGCGGATATCCATCCTCGGGGCCTTGACCGCCGCCGCCTTCTGCGCCTCCCTCTGGAACTCCGGACAGTTCGCCTTCAACGGCGCGTTGATAGTGGACAACTACTCCCTCCTTTCCCACTTGATACTGATAGTTTCATTCTGCGCGGCGGCGGCGCACTCGTCCCGCTCAGCCCTCCCGCCATCTTTCCACGCATGGCTGACCGTCGCGCTGGCCGGACTCATGCTCGTCGCGTCCGCCGGAAACCTGCTCGTTCTGATTGCCGGAGCCGAGACGGCCTCAGCCGCCATTCTGCTCGCGGCCCGCTCAAGCTCCCGCGCCCTTCCGCAACCTCAAAAACTCCCGCGCGCCGACGCCCCCCTCTCCGCCGCGGCCTCAGCCCTCATGATCGCCGGGGCGCTGATTGTCCACTACGCCACAGGCGAAACCGGCATCTATGAAATCAAGTTCTATCTCATGCTCAGCGCGGCGGCTCCGGACATTATGGAGAACGCGGGAGCTTTCGCAAACCCCGGAGCGGGCGCGGCTCTCGGCGATTCATTTCTCCTGATAGGATTCGCGTTGTTCGCCCTCGGATTCATATACAAAATGTCGCCCGTCGCAAGAGCGCTGTTCGTCAGAAAAGATTTCGAAAAACTTCCCGGCTCTCTGGCGGGATTCATGAGCGGAGCCGCAAAAACAGCCGGAGTGGTCGCCGCTTTCAGAGCGCTCCACATCGCAATGCCCGCAGTAGAAGAAAGCTGGCGCGTCGTGCTGACGGCCGCGATCGTCGCGAGCGCGGCCTTCTCTATAACGGCGGCGTCCGCTGCGGGAGGAAAACGCAGGCGCGCCTTGGCATGCATGGGCGCCTCGCACACGAGCCTCGCCCTATCCTCCGCCCTCATCGACGGCCCCACGGGAAACGCCGTCATGTTCCTGTATCTTGCCGCCCACGCCATAGGAACAGCAGGCGCTTTCGCCATCCCCGCCGAAGGCGCGGCTAAAAACCAAGCCCGCGCTCTCGCCGCCGCCGCAGTCTTCTTCTCCCTCGCCGCGCTCCCCCCCGCCGCCGGACACGCAGCCGCCTCTAAACTGACGCACTTCATAAACGGAAGCATAAGTCATTTCATAGGCGCGGCTTTAATCGCGATGGCGCTGATATATATAAGAATATTATTCAATTACATATATGGTAGTCGAGAAATGGAAAAGAACGCGCCCGGCGTCGGAGCGGAGGCTAGCGCTGGGTCGGCATCTGTTGCGGCGGCATGCGCAATTGCGGTCGCCGCTCTGGGAATGCTTCAGATCGAAGCCGTCGCGCTGTTCATCGCGGCGGCCCTCTACTTCGGCGGCTGAAAATGAGCCAAGGCGCTTTACAGAAAGCGTTTGAGCGCTTATAATAAAGACTGGTTGGAGAGGAAGAACAGAGGGGTGAAAAAATAATTTGAAAAAATCTTGACATGGCCGGGTGAAAGACGTTAGAATATTTTTCTGGTTGTGACAAGTGGAAATGGAAGACTATTGAAGCGCTCGAAGAGAAGCGGTACAACGGAAGCAAAGAAGTTGAAATGATCCGGGCTTGAAACTTAGGAACAAAGGCCCCGGACACCGGGGCTTTTTTTATTGGTCGAGATGCGGGGTGGGCCGCTGAGACCGCCGGACCTTGAAAAGTGCATAGTGATAAATAGCCAGAGGTATTGCCGATTTTGCCAATTTTTGGTCAAGCAATTAAGAGCGTACGGTGGATGCCTTGGCGCCGGGAGTCGATGAAGGACGTGGCAAACTGCGATAAGCGTCGGGGAGGAGCAAGCATCCTTAGATCCGGCGATTTCCGAATGGGGTAACCCGGCAGGGGTAATGCCCTGTCATCCTGAGAGTGAATACATAGCTTTCGGGAAGAGAAGTGGGGGAACTGAAACATCTCAGTACCCCGCATAAAAGAAATCAATCGAGATTCCCTGAGTAGTGGCGAGCGAAAGGGGAACAGCCTAAACCGTGAAGATGTCAAGCTTGCGGGCGTTGCCTTCACGGGGTTGTAGGATCGCGCATGGTTCATCCGCAAATGGGCCTAAGAGTTACAAATTGTTTCTTTAGTCTAAGCTGACTGGAAAGCAGCGCCGCAGAGGGAGAAAGCCCCGTGGGCGAAAAGGAAGCAACTCGAAGCGCGACACCTGAGTACCATAGGACACGTGCAATCCTGTGGGAATCCGGGAGGACCACCTTCCAAGGCTAAATACTACCCGGCGACCGATAGTGAACCAGTACCGTGAGGGAAAGGTGAAAAGCACCCCTGTTAGGGGAGTGAAATAGTACCTGAAGCCGTGCGCTTACAAACTGTTGGAGGGCTATGTCATGCGGGCTTGCTCGTGTGACAGCCTAACAGCGTGCCTTTTGTAGAATGAACCGGCGAGTTACGATATGCGGCAAGGTTAAGGGGATTAACCCGGAGCCGGAGCGAAAGCGAGTCTGAATAGGGCGTTCAGTCGCATGTTGTAGACCCGAAACCAGGCGATCTATCCATGGCCAGGGTGAAGCATGGGTAAGACCATGTGGAGGCCCGAACCAATATTCGTTGAAAAGGATTTGGATGAGCTGTGGATAGCAGTGAAAAGCTAATCGAGCTTGGAGATAGCTGGTTCTCCTCGAAATGCCTTTAAGGGCAGCCTCAGGTAATAGTTGACGGAGGTAGAGCGCTGAATGGACTAGGGGCCCTACAAGGTTACCAAACCCAATCAAACTCCGAATGCCGTCAACCGTATCCTGGGAGTGAGACTGTGGGGGATAAGCTCCATAGTCGAGAGGGAAACAACCCAGACCGCCGTCTAAGGTCCCTAAATCGAGCTAAGTGGAAAAGGATGTTGAGTTACAAAGACAACCAGGATGTTGGCTTAGAAGCAGCCACCATTTAAAGAGTGCGTAACAGCTCACTGGTCAAGCGATTCTGCGCCGAAAATGTAACGGGGCTAAGCTCGGTACCGAAGACGCGGATTGTATGTTCCCGAGGGAGCATGCAGTGGTAGGGGAGCGTTCCATAAGGATTGAAGCTCGACCGTAAGGACGGGTGGACTTTATGGAAGTGAGAATGCCGGTATGAGTAGTGAGAGATAAGTGAGAATCTTATCCGCCGAAAGTCTAAGGGTTCCTGGGGAAGGTTCGTCCTCCCAGGGTTAGTCGGCCCTAAGCCGAGGCCGAAAGGCGTAGGCGATGGCGAGCAGGTTAATATTCCTGCACCACCTGCACAACGTTATCACCGATGGAGTGACGCGGGAGGGTAGGTCAGCACGCTGATGGACGCGCGTGTTTAAGCCCGTAGGGCGAGGGTGTGTCAAATGCATGCCTTCATACAGCCTGAAAGGCGACGAGGACTCTTTTCTTCGGAAAAGGGGAACTGATTGATCCCATGCCGCCGGGAAAAACTTCTAGGGAGATGTGCGGGTGACCGTACCGCAAACCGACACAGGTAGACGGGGAGAGAATCCCAAGGCGAGCGAGAGAACCCTTGCTAAGGAACTAGGCAAAATAGCCCCGTAACTTCGGGATAAGGGGCGCCTCATTAGGGTGTTCGGAAGGGTCAAACCTTCCGGTTAGCTCGAAGAGGCCGCAGAGAAATGGCTCAAGCGACTGTTTACCAAAAACACAGG
>JAKQBV010000621.1 GCA_029573925.1 bacterium | reverse complement strand
GTTCATAGCGCAGTCGCCGGCAGAGATCGAAGAGGGGGCGGCGACGATGGAGGCGACGGCGATGGGAGCCATCGCGACGTTCGTCACTAGGTCCGTCTATCAGGGCTATCACGCGCCGAAGCTGAAGATAAACGCGAACGTTTTGCTGACGAGCGACGACGGGCTGACGTATCGGCATGAAGACGAAAACGGAAGGACCACGGACTGGGCTTCCCGGCCTGAGCCGATTGTGTTCGCGGATGGAGCGGCGCTCGCCGCGTTCTCAGTCGATCTGGCTTCGGGGACGGTCGTCTTCGACGAGGATATGTCGGAAAAATCAATCACGGCGACGTTCAATTCATATATTCCGGGCACGAACGAGGCGGAAGACATAATCGTGTGCGCGCTGACATATCCGCAGGAGCTTGGCGGCTGCGGGCTGGACATGTCGTACCTGACGAGGACGCTGTCGGGCGCGGAGCTTGAGAGGGAAAGCGCGTCTGTTTGGAGGTTGCCGAAGAACAACATACTGCCCGGCGACGAGAGGAACAGGGTAAGGGTGAACGGGGCGGAGATGGAGGCGGGCAGGGATTGCGAGTGGTACTACCGGGCGGGAAAGGTCGCGTTCACAGAGCCGCCGCCTGAGGGAGCGGCGGTGGAGGGAGACTGCGCGTATTGCTCGATTCAGAAGAGCGGGGTCACGCTGCGTCCGCTCTCGCTCAAGCCGAAGACGCACAACACGACATACGACGCGATAAACGAGGTGTGCCGTCTGGTCGCGCCGAACTATATCCTGAGAGAGGGGCGGGACGGGAAGATCGAGTGCGATTATTTCTCGCAGAAGCCCGCGGGCCGCGAAGACGCGACGATATCGGACGGGGACATCGCTATAACATCGCTGGAAAGCAACCCGGCTTACGAGGGCGTGGCGACGAGGGCGCTGAGCTTCGGGACGGGCAGGATCGAGGAGCTTCCGGATTACTGTCGCGGGGCGGAGGTGGAGGACGTTTGGCCGCACGGTTGGCATCCGGGGGCGGATGTTTCATCCGTGACGGACGGAGACCCGGCGACGGGAGCGACAGGGGGATACGGCAAATGGGGAGAGCCGGGAGAGGGGCTGACGCTGGATGTTCAAAACGCGCTTGCGGCTTCCGAGCCTGACGGGACGCCCGCGCTGATAGTGGACATGGGGGAGCTTCGCGAGCCGGACACGATAGTGGTGGCGAGGCCGTCGCAAGTGTCCACCGAGGGCGAGGTGGGCGGAGTGGTTCAGATAATGAGCGTCTGGGGGTCGGCGGACGGGGAAGTTTACATCAGAATGGTGGAGCCGTTCCACGCGCCGCCGGGCGGAAACGTTCATCTTAAGGCCGGAGTGAACTTCGACCGGGGCGTCAATGTCCGCTATCTCCGGGTGAATATCCATAGCCTCGGTCTTTACAAATGGGGAAGGGACAAGACGCACAGCCAGATAGGGATAAGCGAGATTCAGTGTTACCCTGACACGACGATAACCGGCGAGGCGAGGCTGCAGACGGAGGACCCCGGCGCGCCCCTGTACGATAGATGGGGTCTGCTTGACAAGCATGGGGTGAAGACGCATGTGGCGCGGGGCGGGGCGGAAGACGCCGCGCTCGCCACTCAGGCTCAGGCGGACCTAGACGCGCGCCACACTCTCGAAGAGATAGTAAGGCTCGTCAGCCGCGTCTCCATCCGGTCGCCGTGGCTTCCCGGCGTGCCGGTGTTCTCCACAATCCGCGTGATCGACGCGGCCCTCGGAGTGGACGAGACATTCTTCGTCGAGGACCGGACGGCGACTGAAGACGGGGACGAGTTCGGCGGGGCGACTCTCGCATAAGAGAAACAACCACGCAAGAAAAACAATGCGCGAACGGGAGTTCGCGGCGAGGTCCGCCGCAGGACGATATTTTGCCGTATGACAATACGCTGAACGCGAACGCGGGAGGAGGCGGTTCGAATGGCGAGAAGATTTATCACGAAGGAGACGCGGGTCGAACAGATCGCGCGCAACAGCGGACGCGCGGAGACGGAGGCGGCGGTGCAGACCGCGCTTGCCGGGCTGAGAGCGCAGATTCAGGCGGTTTACCAGATGATTTCGGAACTGCGTCTAGCGGACAACGAGCCGCGCGACGAGAGAGGGGAAATTGCCCCGGCTGCCCCGGACGTTGCGGCTACGGCGGCGATGACGAACCGAAGCGGCGCGGGAATGAATCACGGGGACGTCGTGACGCTTCACGGCGCGGCTGGGGGCGCGTTCGACGCGGCCTCCGGAGCGGGAGACGTGTCGGCGCTCGGAGTATTGTGCTCGGACTCGCCGGACGGGATTTCGGACGCGACGCCGGACGGCGAGATGGGCGAAGTGTGCCTGTGCGGACGCATGGATGTGACGGCGGACGCTGACGCCGCTCCGATAGCTCCCGGCGACTACCTTGTCGCTTCAGCGGAGGCCGGGCGAGCGGAGCGAGCTTCGGAAGCGACCGAAGCGGGAGCGTTCGCGGTGGCGCTCGAAGGCAGGGCGTCAGGCGTCGGCTCGGTGGCGGCGTTCGTGACCGGCCCGGTTCCGTGGGCGGCGCGGGAGGCGTCGGCTCTCAAGAGCCATAGCCGCGCCCGCTTCGAGCGGGAAGGTTGCCTAGTTCCCAGCTATGACGACGACGGCTCGATTACGGGTTTTTCCGGATACGTCGCCGGGGCGACGCTGTGGGCGGACGAAGGCATGGAGCGTCTCGCCGCCCGATGGACTCTCGGCTACGACGCCGCAGGGTTGCTGTCAGGCTACACGCATTCGGTTTACGACGCTTCGGGAGCGCCAGTGGCGACGATAGTCAGAACAATAGCGACACAGCAACATAGAGTGGCGTCAATCATTTCGGAGATTTCATAAGGAGGCGCGCATGTTCATCATCGCTCAGATACAGGAAATCAGGAACAACCTAGGAAGGCTGCTCGGAAAGGTGAAGGTCACGGACGGGGAGAACGACATGCCCGCGATGGACGCCGAATCGAGGGCGGGATACGCGCGGGTGACGGACGGAGAGAGGACGGCGGGAGTCACAGGCGGCGACCGGGCGCTGCGCTGCTCGCGAGTGCCTTCGCGCCCGACGTGCGATCTTCCGGGCGGATGTCTGCTCATCCCTCTCGGCGAGGTCGAAGCGGGATGGACAGCCGCCGCGTCGGACGACTTTGCTCCCTCTCCGGGGTTCAATCTCTACATAACGGATATTTTTCTGAGGGTGAACGGAGACGCGACGGCAGAAATAGCGGTTCAGCACATCCCCGCCGAGGCGGCGATAATCGACTCGACCGCAGACCAGACGCTGGCGGTTGTCTCGTTCGGGATTCCGAACAACACGTCGGCGGCGTTCGCCACTCCCATAAGGATTCTGGACGGAAGGCAGTTCAGAGTGGAGATCAAGCTGGGCGGCGCGACGGACTTCGATATCGACGTGTTGCTGAACGGCTATGAGGAAATAGAGTGACGCGCGCGGGCGCGGCGGAAAGGGGGCGAGGATATGCCGGACATTGACGGATTGGACAGGGACATCGAATGGATTAGGGAATCGCTGGAACGCATCGAGTACAGGCTGCACGAGATGGAGATCGGGTGCGGGGGAAGGCACAGGGAGATAGACGGGGAGCTTGCGGCGCTGAGGGTGAAGGCGGGGCTGTACGGAGCGGCTGCGGGCGCGGCTCCGGCGATAGTGGCCGTCGCGGCGATGTTCCTGAGATGACGCGGCGGAATGGCGCGGCGATGTCCGCGCGAGGGAGGCGAAGACCATGAAGAAAATCAGCCCGAACTTTAGCGAGGAGGAGTTCGCCTGCAAGTGCGGCTGCGGGCTGTCCGGGATCGACCCGGAACTGTTGTACGCGCTCGAATGCGTAAGAGAGAAGTTCAAAGCGCCGGTGACGGCGACGTCCGCGCGCCGATGCGCGAAACACAACCGGGCGGTCGGCGGGGGGGAAGACAGCTTTCATCTGACGGGTAAAGCGGCGGATATCGTCGTGAAGGGCGTCCCGGCAGCCGATGTGGCGGACTATTGCGAATCGCTTATCCGCGACAGGGGCGGCGTCGGCAGATATCCCGGTTTCACTCATATTGACGTTCGGGGCAGTCTGGCGCGCTGGCGCGGCTGACATTCAATACTATTTTGCCGATAAATGCCCCGCATCATAATGAAAGATTCGAATTCAAACCAAACCTCAAAGGAGAAATATCATGGAAAACCTGACATTGAACGATTACGCCCTGATCGCGCTCGTCGCGATTATCGCGGCGAAGAAACTGATGTCGCTCGCCGGATGGGACAGGGGAGCGATGGTGGCAGACGAACTGCAATCCGCGCTGGCGGAAGCGAGGTCTTTCATTCTGAAAGCGAAAGCGGGCGACATCCCGCAGATTGACCGCGCCGCCGAGGTTGCGGCGTCCAAACTCAAAGGAGTCGACGCCGAAGACGTAAAACCCATAATCACGGCGCTGGTCAACGCCGGGCAGGACGCCCGAAACGGCGCGACATTTAAGATTGACGGTCAGGGCAACATCGAAGTGAACCCGGCGGGAGTGGCGGCTAAACTCGCCCGCAAATCCGCCAAATGGCTGAAGAAAGTCTTTTAACGGTTTATGACTCGCGCGAGAAAAGGCGGGGGAAGGGCGCAACGCCCTCCCCCGACCGTTCCTAATCCGCAAAACAATAATATGAAAGGGAGAAAGACGATGAGAACGATGCTAAAAGCGGCGGCAAAAGCGGAAGCGGCGATTAGGGAAATCGAGATGGAACTGGAAACGATGAAATGTTGCGCGGAGATTGGGGCAGACTTCGAGGACGCGGACGGATACGCGCGGGGAGCGATGGAAGCGGACAAAAGAAGACGGGCGGCTGAAGAGATGACTGAAAGCAACAACGGAGTGGCGGAGTTGCTTGACCTCGCCCCGGAGGGAAATAGTATAATTGAAGCGGGGAACATACTCGGAAAACTCAGCGAAAGAGCGGCGGCCGCCGCCGGCTTGCTTGTCGCGCTCGGAACAAAGGAAGTCGGAGACGGCGCGTCTGTTGAATCGGACTACGCGAAACTCTCGAAGGCCAAAGACTTTCTTAAGGATATTAAAGAGCGTGCGGAGCGTGGAGTGAAGAATACCGCTAAATCAGCGAAAGATGCTATAAAGGATGTTATTTTCAAAAAAACTGGCATAGCATTTGGGACTATCGTCAATCATAGTCCAGTAAGAGTATTGATAGGAGGCAATAATTACAAGGGAATATTCGAGAAGTGTTTCTTGTATCCGGGAGAGAAGTCCACTAAGTATCTGCAAGACGCAGATGCAGTGATAATACTGCCCGGTCAGAAGTTTTTTGCGCCCGGTACTGGCAAGATAGTCGCGGCGGGGGCAATTAAGATATTAGATTCATCACGTTTTGCTAGCATAACGATTAGCAATAGCATTCTTTGTGTAAACGCATTTGGAGCATCTTACGTGGATCCGGTTACAGCGAGACAGTTCGGTTGGACGCCGTGAAGATTTATCGTCGAGGTTATCATGGCTTGTTTGATTAAAAGAGAAAAAAGGGCGGGCCTCTAAGGGGGCGCGCCCTCGTTTTAATTTTGTCTGTGGTTCGACATGGAGGAGAAGATGAAAGTTAAAAAGATAAAAAAAGCGGCGGTGGCGGTCTTGCTCGCGGCGGTCTGGGCGGCGGCGGCGTGGCAGACGTTCATCATGATAGGCGTGATTGGCATGAGGTATCCTAAAAGCGTTATTGGGGCGCAGGAAATTGGATCGGCCATAGTCGGAAAATATGGGCCTAGATGGACTGTGAAGCATGCCATCATCGCCAGTTCTTATTGTGCGCCTTCGGATTGCGAGGCATTTATGGCGGTCGACAATTTACACAAAAGACGTTCGCTGAATGAAAAGAAATACATTGATATGATAGTGAAACTGATACTTAATGAGAAAACGCCGATATTCAACGCGCGTTATTTCATCTTTAAGCTAAACGATTTTGCCAAAACATCTTTCGACCCGGACGGTTTGTGCTACTGGCTCCCGAAGGCAGAATGCGAGCAATGCAGCGCTTATAAATGTATGACAAGGGACGATGAGGAAGTGAAAGCGCTTTTTGGTTCAGTCAGGGAATGGAGTGAACATAAGCTGTCGAAAAAGGAAGCTCCTCGTTGAGAGCAAAAGGAATGAAAAGCAAAAGATTGAAAAAGACTATGGTTGCTTTCTTGCTCGCGGCGGTCTGGGCGGCGGCGGCGTGGCAGACGTTCATCATGATCGGCGTGTTGAGCATGACGAGAATGCCCAAGGGTTTTTTTCGAGCTGCCGGTTCGATTGTTATTTCTGATTTCGGTCCGAGGTGGACAGTTAAACCCGCAATCAATGGCGCTGCAAAATGTGACAAGATATACGGCGCGTTGGATACAGTGGAAAAACTGTCGAAGGAACAATCGAGGAATGGTTCAATTGTTTCTTACAAAAAAATGCGCGCTTCCGGGATTTGAGTGGGTAGGTACCACATATAGTGTTCAGGCCGGTAGCGCATGAAGATTCCTTTCACGGATTAATTTTCGGATACAGGTCGAGACCGCCGCAGTGGAAATAGATAGCAGTTTTGTAATGGT
>JAKQBV010000620.1 GCA_029573925.1 bacterium | reverse complement strand
ACCATTACAAAACTGCTATCTATTTCCACTGCGGCGGTCTCGACCTGTATCCGAAAATTAATCCGTGAAAGGAATCTTCATGCGCTACCGGCCTGAACACTATATGTGGTACCTACCCACTCAAATCCCGGAAGCGCGGATAATCATGGCCGCCATATCGTCTCCGAGGCCCGAGGTCGAAGTGCGAAAGACAGTCGAGGACGATGTTAAGAAGACTCTCGAAAAGATACCCGGCGTGGCTACAGTGGCGGTGTCGGGCGGAAAAGAGCGGCAGATAAACATCGACGTCGACCGCGACAAAATGTTCGGCTACAACCTGTCCATACTTCAGCTTGTTCAAGCCCTTAAAAAAGACAACATGAATTTCCCCGTCGGCAAAATCAAGAAAGGAACAGAAGAAAACGTCGTGCGCGTCATCGGCGAATACACTAAAATTTCCGAGATTGACGGCGTGGACATCATGACCCAGATGGGTCCAATAAAAGTCAGGGATATAGCGACCGTAAATGACGGTTTTAAAGAAGTGCAAACATATTCAAGACTGGGCGGCAATAACTCCATTCTAATTCAGATAGTCAAACAGAGCGGCGCGAACACCGTTCTGGTGAGCAAGCAAGTGAAAGAAAATCTCGCCAAAATGCCCGGCAAAAACATACCGGCCGATTACGAAGTCTCCGTAGTCATGGACCTATCGACGTTCATAACGAATTCATTGTCGGACGTGAAGACGAACCTGATGTACGGCGCGATTTTCGCCACTCTTATGATAATGCTGTTCCTGCGAGACCCGCGCAGCACTTTCATCATATTCCTCGCGATTCCCACGGCCATCCTCAGCACTTTCATGCCGGTTTACATGGCGGGATTCACTCTAAACTTCATGTCTCTCATGGGACTGGCGATCGCTGTCGGAACTCTCGTTGACAACTCGGTCGTCGTGCTTGAGAACATCTTCCGTCACTTGGAAATGGGCAAGAGCGCCAAGGAAGCCGCGAAGGACGGCGTCAGCGAAGTCGGTCTGGCCGTGCTCGCTTCCGGAACGACCAACATCTGCGTGTACACCCCCGTCGCTTTCATGAGCGGAACAGTCGGGCAGTTCTTTAAAGAATTCGGTTTCGCGGTGGCGTTTGCCACGGCATTCGCAATATTCATTGCGTTCACGCTCACTCCCGCGGTCGCTTCCAGAATTCTCAAGCTCAACGACGCGGCTCCGAAAGAGATGACACCCGGCAAAAAATTTGCCATTTCAGTCATGACGGTGGTTTTCTTCTGGCTGGTCATCCCGTTCAAATACGTGATTTATCCCGCTTTCGACTTCGGCTTCGGGTTGTTGAGGAAAGTATATCCCAAAGCCATATATTTCTCTTTGAAAGCGTGGCCCGTGCCGGCGATCATCACGGCGGTTTTGTTCGTTTCCTCCATCGCCATAGTGGCAAAGGGGCTGATAGGCTCGGAATTCGTGCCTGAATCGGATCAAGGCGAGTTCAACATAATGGTGCAGATGCCGCCTTATGCGTCGCTTGACGACACCGACAAGGTGGTTCGTCAGGTTGAGGAATTGGTTGAAAAGATAGAAGAAGTGGAAGCTTACACCGCTGTTTCGGGAAAGAAGATAGGCGACACGGGAGTCGCGCAGCCTACGCCTGACTATGGGTTCCTAAGCGTCAAGCTGGTAGGCATGAAAGATAGAAAGAGAAGCACGAAGAAGATTATGCAACAGATAAGGAAGGACGTGGCGGATATCCCTGACGCGATATTTCAGGTGACTGCCCGCAGCATGGTAGGCGCGCCCGGACGGTTGCCGCTTCAAGTTGAGGTCAAAGGGGCGGATTATGACGTCCTTATTCCTCTCTCCGAAAAGATTTATCGCATAACCGAGAAAATCCCCGGCGTGATCGATTTGAATTCAAGCTGGAAAACCGGGAAGTCCGAAATTCAAGTGATGTTGGACAAGCAGAAAATGGCGCTCATGGGGCTGGATGTGGCCACTGTGGGCTACACCATGCGCGTTTCCCTCGAAGGCGACGACAGCATCAAGTACAAGGAAAAGGGAGACGAGTACGACATTCTTGTAAGGTTTTCCGACAAAGACAGGATGACGGTTCAGGACGTCCAGAATATTCCGCTTATGACCCAGATGGGCGCGATTAAACTAGGCAACATAGCCACAGTTAAACAGGAGCTTGGCCCCAACGAGTATTCGAGGAAGAACGGCGTTGCCGTTATAACCATTAGCGGGAACCTTGCCGAGCGCTCTTCAGGCGAGGTTCAGAAGGATATCGCCAAAGCCGTCAAGGAAAGCGTCGAGTTGCCGGAAGGATACGAAATCGGCTTCGGACGCAGCGCCGAAGACATGAATGACATGATGACTCAGTTGGTCATTGCGATGATTCTTGCCATTCTGTTCGTTTACATGGTCATGGCCGCGCAGTTCGAGTCTCTGGTTTATCCTTTCGTCGTCATGTTCACCCTTCCTCTCACGTTCATCGGAGTCGTTTGGTCCCTGTTCCTCACAGGCGGCACTTTCAACATGATGTCGATGATAGGCATGGTAATGCTTATAGGAATCGTGGTGAACAACAGCATCGTGCTGGTGGATTTCATAAACCAGTTGAGGTCGAAAGGCGTTCCGAGGAACAACGCAATAATTCAGGCGGGCGTAACAAGACTGAGACCGATTCTTATAACCTCGCTGACCACGATATGCGCCATGATCCCCTCCGCAGTGTTGTCCGGCGAGGGAGCCGGATTCCGCAGGCCTATGGCGATAGTCGGCATAGGCGGAATGGTGGTGGCCACCATTCTTACCCTGATAATCATTCCTATCATGTATATGCTGATAGACGGATTCATGGGTTCCCTTCGAAGAATCATACGCGGCGCGGAAAAGCAGCCGGTGTGGGGGACGAAAGAAGAGTTGAAGATACTATTGGCGTCGGGCGCGGCTGAGGAAAAAAGACTGTGACGGCTGCGGCTCGCGAATAAACGGAAGGCAGGGTAGATGTCTCTGGAAGACAGGCAGAGCGCTCTGGTGGCGGAGCGGAGAAAACAAATTTTCGAGGCGGCGATAAAAGTCTTCGCCCGGAAAGGATACCACGCGGCGACCGTCAGCGAGATTGCGCGCGAGGCAGGTCTCGGCAAGGGCACTCTGTACGAGTACATCAGAAGCAAAAAAGAGATGCTTTTTCTGGTGGCCGAAGAAGGCCACGCGATGATACTCGCCGAAATAGACGAGATTGCCAAACAGGATTTATCTCCGCTTGAAAAGTGGCGGAGAGCCATAAGCGTTCAACTTCGGCTTATGGACAGATATAAGGAGACCGCGACCGCGGTCCTTCCGCAGATTCTCGGCATGAGCGAACACGAAAACAGCAGGCTTGTGCAGATGAACGAGAAGTACATTGAAAGATTTTCAAAGATTTATGAAGAAGGAGTGGCAGCCGGCGCGTTCAGGCGGGTGGATTCCATGCTGCTTAACGTCCTCGTGTGCAACTTCTGCGTTCTTTGGGGGAATTCCCCGGAAATGCGCGAATACTGCGGCTCCGTCGATAAGTTCGAAAATTTCCTAATGGATGTGATATTTAAAGGAATCATCGCTTGAGTTTTCGTTCGCGCCGCGCCCCGAAGATTGAGCCGCGTTGATTTAATCTTTTTCCGATGTTAAAATCAGACGCTGACTGTTGATTCCTCAAGGAGGACGCTAAAAGATGGCCGCGAACGGCAATTCGGCGTCGATGAGACCCCGCGAAATTTATAACGAAATGAAGAAAGACATTATAGGACAGGACCTTGTCCTCAAATATGTGTCTGTCGCCATATTCAAGCACGTGTGCGGCGAGAAGTACGGCAACATCATCATGATCGGAAACAGCGGAACCGGAAAAACCTCGGTCATGAAGGCGATGGAAAAGCTGTACATGAAGAATCCGTTCTTCGCCAAGCACAGGGTAGTAGTGAGGATGAACGCGAACTCGATGGCAAACGAGGAAGGAACCGTAATAACCGGACATCAGCTTTTCCGCACTCTTCAGGAGCGCGCTTCGCATATTCTCGGCAAGGAATCCACTCCTGAAAAGGTTCAGGAATACATCGAGCACAGCACCGTCTGCATGGACGAAATCGACAAGATAACCGCCTATGTCGGCGGCAAACCCAACGTCGTCGGCATTAACATTCAGCAGTCGCTGCTCACTCTGATGGAAGGGGAGAGCGTGGTGTTCGACACGCACTTCCTGCAGGACGGCGAGTTCAAGCCCTACCAGATGAATATTGACACGAGCAACATGCTTTTTATCTGCGGCGGCGCGTTTGAGGAACTTTACAATCAGGTTTACGCAAGAGTCTTTGAAGAGGGCAAACAGGACAAGCTGACAAAAATGGTTATGGGAGAAGACGGCAAAGTCGAATTCAAGCAGATTTTCACCCTGAAAGAGAACCTGATGCAGGAAGACATCTTCAAATACGGGATGATGCCTCAGTTCCTTTCCCGTTTTGACAACTCAATCGTCCTCGAAGACCTTACCGCCGACGATCTTGAAATAATTTTCACGGAGCCGGAAGAGTCCGTGTTTAATATTTCGCGGAGGTTCTTCAAGAGGTTCAACATCGAGCTGAACATAACGAAAAAGGCGCGCAGGCTGGTGGCGTCGGAGGCGGCAAAGAACACCCGCGTCGGCGCGCGCGCCCTCAAGGACACCTACGGACGCATCATCAAACAGTTCGAGTTCGACCCTTTCGAGCACGACTGCGTGAGAAAACTCGGCGAAAACCAATACGAACTCACCATAGACGAAGGAATCGTAAAAGACGCGCTTGGAATCAAGTAGTCAGATATTATTCTCTGAATAAATTTTGCGAAGCCCCTCGATGAGAACGAATCTGCCGAGGGGGATAGTTTCGCGAGTGAACGCGGAGACGAACGCCTTGTTGTCGCACAGGCCGCCGGAAAGGTACAGCCTGTCGGGCCTGCCGACAAGCGTTTCGCAGTTGAAGGCCACTCCGCGAAGAAAACCCGCCAACGCTTCCTCGTGGCTTTTTCCATTGGATATCATGTCGAACATGGAAGTCATTCCAAGCACGCCGCAGACGACCGGGATGCGAGGCGCGTCCGCGGGCAAGTTCTCAGGCTCTACGTCAAAGTAGCGCGTTAGCAACTCTACGACCTGTCCGGCGAAGGCTCCGCACTCAGTGTTCCAATCCATTCCAGCGACGCGACGGCTCCGTATCTGGACGTATTTGACGTCTCTTGCGCCGAAGTCGAGCACGGTGAAATCAGGCTCGTCCACCATAGACAAAGCTCCCTCTGCGAGCGCCACAAGTTCGTTCACTCTAGCCCCAGCGCCGGAAGATAAGTTATGCCCAGTTGACGCCTTGATATCATATTCAGACAGCGTTTTGATGAAACGCCGCGCCGGAACAATCGCGCGGGTGGAATCCTCAAGATTGAAAATTTTGGCGTAACCCGTGCCGCAGTCGAGGAGGATAGGGGAGGGCGCGCTCATCTTTTCCCCCTCCATCCGAGGTTGAATTCAAGAAAGGCCTCTATCTTCGCGCGGGTCGAATGAGACATCATCTTGTCCACTTCCACGTACAGGCCGCCGTGTTCGCGCGCCAGATTGTAAGCAAACGCTGATTTCTGGCAGAACGACTGTGTGAAGAACACCGTAGGAACCCCGGTGTCGACATCGCATTCCATCTCGATGTCGGCTGGTGTTTTATTTTCCATGCAACGGGTCCAGCCGAATATATGAGTTTCGTCCGGAAACAGTTCGAGGATTGCAAAGTCGTACGGGGGGACGCCCCAGAAGCCGCACTTAGGCGCGCATTCTTCTAGCGTCAGTCCTTCAGGCAATGGAGCGAAGACAGAGTTGACGATAAGCTCCATCTTTTTCAACAGCGGCAGCCCGCTGCGCGAGATGGGAAACCCGACTCCATTCATGTTGTCGTTTTCCACTTTCAGAATCGGGATATCCGTAGTCCTTTCAAGCCAAGACGCGATGTTGCGCATCCCGTCGCATTTGCATTTGCCGACGGTGGCTAAGACGAGGTCTAAGCCGCCGTCTTCGCGCAGAGAAAATATATTTGAGACGACCCTTTTTAGAATCGAGCAGTACGCGTTGGGGAGATATATATCTTTTACGGGACGGTCCGCAAGAGGCTCGTCTAGGTCGAAAATAAGCGCGCCGTTCTCGACTCGCTCTTGCATCATCTCCCATGGTGGCGCGCCAACAATCCCTATCCGCTCTCGTTCTTTCATGACAATAAATATATATGAGGGGGACGGAAAATCAAACGCGGAACGCAGGAATCATTCGTATCTGAGGCTGTCGGCAATGTTGCGGCGCATTATCATCGCGGCGGGAAGAAGCCCTGCGAACGCGCCTATCAGAACGGATATAAGAAGCCCGACCGCAAAAATCCGGGGCGAAACCAGCGCGCTCATGAACGTCTCGCCCACAAAATATCCTATGAGCAAATCAATGAGTTTAGACAAAGCGACGCCAATGCAGCAGCCGAGCGCGCCGCCGACAACGCTCAATATTATCGACTCGGCCAGTATCATCCTTATAACGAAACCTTTGGACGCCCCGATAACTCTGAGCGTCGCAAACTCGCGTATCCTCTCTGAAACGCTCATCACCATAGTGCATGCGACGAACAACACTCCGATAACCAGCGCGAAACAAGACACGCCGAAATGCACCGCGCGCGCCATACTCAACATCTTCTTCGCTTCTGATATCAACTCTCTTACGGTCTGGACGTCGAGATGCGGAAAAGCTTTTGAAAGTTTTTCGGAAACCGACTCAGGGCCGGCCTCCGAAGACGCTTTAACGAGGAAATAGCTGACCCTGCCGGGGTCGCTGAACATTTTTTGCAGAGAGTCGATGGGTGAGTACGCGAAATAGTCGAACGGCTCGTCGGTCTTTTCCATTATGCCGATGACTTCGAGTTTGCGGCCTGATATAAGTTCAAGCTTGTCTCCGACATCTTTTTTTGTGTTTTCAGCGACCACTCCGCCGAGTACGACCACCGCGCCGTCGTCGTTTGAAAAGAACCTGCCGCGCGCTATTGATGCGGTCGGTCTGATCTTGAAAAAATCGTCGGCGGGCATGCCCGACACCATAGTCATCATCGGGCCGAAGCCGATTGAGCCGCCGTCAACGGAGAACGCCTGATAGATAGGCTCGACGAATTCGACGCCGGGGATGCCCCGGACGACAGGCAGAAGGTCGGCGTCGAGCATCGCATTTCCCTGCATGCCGAAAGGCATTTTGGAGCCGCCTTTGGGCCGAACGAAAAGGTCGGGGCCGCTTCCGGTCAACATGCCGTCCAGCGCGCTCATAAAGCCCTCGCTTATCGACAGCAGCCCGACGGTGAATCCGATAGCGAGAGCGACGCCCATGATGGTTAGCATAGAGCGGCCCCGTCTTCGAGTCAGGTTTCTCGTTCCGAGTTTGATGTGGCTTTTCATCTGGCGGAAGCTCTTTTCGCGTCGCGCGGCGGTTTCGCTTCAATGCTAGCGCCGGGCGGCGGATATATCAATTGGAAGCGGCTTTGAGGGAATCGGCGAATCTGATTATTCCTCTTGCGATTCCGTCCGCGTTTTGCCTCAGAAAATCCGGGTCGTTGTATCGCTTTCCTTCCGCAAGGTTGGTCATGTAGCCCGTTTCGACCAGCACAGCCGGGAAGGCGGTCGTGCGTATGACCGCGAAAGAGCCGAAGAAAGCGGCCCCGCCGGGGCGAGCGGTCGCCGCCGCCGTCTCCACAGCGATGTACTCCGCCGCCGGACGGCTCTGTTGCTCGAACCAGTAAACCTCGACTCCTTCGAGGGACGCGTCCACATCTCCATTCGCGTGAACAGACACGAACAGGTCGGCTTTGGCTCGCTCCGCGTATTCCAGCCGTTCGTACAAATCCATCATCCGTTCCGAATCGCCGTCCCTAGTGAGCAGAACCTCAAAACCCTCGGCTGACAGGCGATCCGCCAGATGCCGCGATATCGTCATCACTGCGTCCTTTTCGAGCAGGCCGTCCTTGTTTCTTGTTCCTTCCGCGTATCCTTTGGGGAAGGGCTGAGGCGCTCCGTGTCCGGGGTCAATAACGATTTTCTTTACGCGACGAGTTCTCGAATCCGGAATGCTCAAGCGAAAAACGTTCTCGTTCCATCCCGCCGAAAACCCTGCAAGCAAAGCGGGGGCGTGAATTGCTCCCTGAATAGAAGCGGATTCCGGTTCGCAGTGACACCATCCCCCCGCCTCGGCGCAGGCAGAAGAAACTTTTTTCGCCGATGAGCCGCAATCGACTCCCATCAGCTTGAAAGCGACCATCTCGGGGATAATCGCGCCGACCGCCTCAAACGGAACCTGAGATGAAAGAGTGAATTCGAGTCCGGCTCCTTTTTTGTCTGACACGCTCCCGGCGGCGGAAAGCTTCGCTACAGGGACTCCGAAGTAGGAGTTTGCGCGCGCGGGCCGTCCGGCGGGAGACAGAGCCTCGTCGTAAACCCAGCAGAACTCCGCCGGAGCGAGCTGCGCCTGAAACCAATGTCCGATTCTGTCCACCAGCTTGATGACAGAGCCTTTCGGCAAATCGCCTCCGCGCGTGGCGTCTCGCTTGGCGCTAAGACCGCCGTAAGGAACAGACCTGCAAGATACGAAATCCGCGACGACCCTCGCGTGAAACGGCGCGCCGACTCCCGGCCTCTCGTCAGGCGCGAACGCCGCAGGCCCTCTCGCTCCGGAGGCTGCCTTTGCCGTCAGCCATGTCGGAACCCACCCTTCCTCTCCGTTCCTCATCCTCACCTGATACCATGAGTCTTTTTCGACGCCCAGCCATTCCACTAGCGCTCCGCGCGTAAGCCTGTTGTCAGACCAGCCCGACCCGGCGCTTTTGTGCAACACTGTCTCGCGCGTCATTATTTCAATCCACCCGGAGCCGTCCGCTTTCGCCGCAACGGTCGCCGCGAGCGCCGTTATCAAAACTCCCGTTATCGCAAGAAATCGGCATTGTCTCATAGATGTGATTCTGCACCATAATCTTTCATCGTTCAAGTATGCGCCGGAAGGCTTTTCGCCACCGTTGAAGTTATTGTAATAAGAGCCGGTTTCGAATATCCTTTATATGAGTTTGAATTCACAGAATTCGGAAGGGCGCAATGACTCGCGGTCTGACATCAAAGCAGAAGGCAATGATATGCGCTATCATCGCCGCGCTCGTGTCCGCCGCTTTGCTCCGCGTATATCTCTCAAGCCGCGAGGCAACAAAGGTCAGGCTGGAAGCCGAGAGGACGGACGAGGCTCTTCCTCACATCGTGGTTCATGTGAAAGGCGCGGTTAAGAGACCCGGACTTGCCACGCTCGAAGCAGGTTCAAGGGTGGCGGACGCAGTGGAGGCCGCAGGCGGTTTTTCGGACGAATCCGCCGCCGCTTCAACCAACCTCGCCGCGCGCGTCAATGACGGAGACGAAATCATCATAGGAGGCCGCGCCCGCGCTTCCGTCGGCTCCGCAGATTACGACAAACTTCAACCCGGCGAAAAAATCGACATCAACACCGCGCCGGAGGACGAGTTGCAACGCCTCCCGGGAATAGGCCCGACGTACGCCGCAAGAATTGTCGAACTCAGAAACAGGAGAGGCCCTTTCCGCTCTGCTGAGGAAATCATGCTTGTCCAAGGCATCGGCGAAGTAAAATTCAGCAGATTGAAAGACTTCATCAAAACAGGAGCTAAATGACTCAATCAAACGAATCACATGGGCGGTTGCTGGCGATTCACTCCGACGAAGGGGCGCTCGCTCCGATACTCGAAGTCCTTGCTAAAAGGGGTTTTGACGTTTCCGTCGTGTCGGAAACCTCCTCGGACATGTCTCATATTGAAATCATGAATTATCGAGCGGTTCTCATACGGGAGCCTTTCGGAAGTTCGACCGCCGTTGAAATCGCCGAGCAGCTTCGCGCCGACGGCCCTGATCTAGGATGCCCGATTATAGCTCTCTGCCCGGACGAACCGACGTCTGAGTTGCGAGTGTCAATGCGCTCGCGCGGCATTTCCGAATCTCTGTGCGAATACGCCGACCCGGATGAAATCGCCAACATAATCGAGACGCTGATAACCGCAGAAGGCGCTTCGATGACTGACCATATAACCGGTTTGATATCAGGCCCCGCTCTCGCTAGGCGTCTCGAATCTCTTTCCATGGAAGCCCGCAAGGAGTGGTACTTCATTGAAGTGAAACTCCTCGGAATCAAACCCTACAATCTTCAGAAGGGCTACGACTTGGGAGACGAGTTGCTGAAAGGGCTTGGCGAACTGCTGACGGAAATAGCGGCCGAATACGGAAGCGAAACGGATTTCGTCGGTCGCCTTTTCGGCCCCAGATTCTGCATAGTAGCCGAATCCAGAAAAGTCGAGTCCGTATGCCGCACGATTAAAACAAAATCTGAAAGATTCTTCCGCAAGTATTACTCTTCATTCGAATGGATGAAAGGCTATCTCACCGTGGAAGGCGGCAACAGCGCGGGAGACTACTATCTCTGCGAGTTGCTCGTCGCCGCAGTCCACGTCCCTTCGAATTGGGGGAACAGCTTGGCATACCTTCTCGATATCGCCGAAGAGGTGCTTGCAAAGGTGGACAAGACGCGGCAGGGATATCTCATAGCGCGACCGTAATATTTAATGCGCGCGACGCTCGATGTGTTATGATAATGCGGCTGAGGAGAATAAGCGCATGAAAAGGATTAAGAACAGAAAACATGTGTCAATCTGCGGTTTCGCGGCATTAACCGCTCTAGCGGTTTTGTTCGCGTCGATTTCCGCTCATGCGTCGGAGGCCGCTTTAGCCGCGCGTTTCAAATATGACGATTCAAAGCCACTCAACTCAAGATGGGCGGGTTTGCAAGGCAATCCTTATTACAATCTCTACAAAGTCATTTACGATAGCGGGAACGGAGAGAAAGTCCCCGCGCTGTACATGGAGCCGAAGGCTGCCAAGCGCCCGTTCCCGTGCGTAATTCTCCAGCACGGATACAGCGGCAGCAAGGACAACGCGAAAACGATGGGCGGCTTTGATATGGCCAAAGCGGGATACGCCGTTTTCGCTATCGACGCGCAGTATCACGGCGAACGCAGAAAACTGGGCAAGGATATGTTTTCTCCCGACATCGAAGCTGACGCAGCCGCGATGGTTCAAACCGTTATTGATTTGCGGCGGGCCGTCGATCTGCTTCAGTCCCGCGAGGGCGTGGACCCGCAAAGGATAACCTATCTGGGCGTCAGCATGGGGGCCATTCTCGGCAGCATCGTCTCCGGCGTCGAACCTCGCATTCAGGCTCCCGTTCTGGTCGTCGGCGGCGGAGACTGGAAAACCCTGCTTGCCGAGAGCCGCATCGGGCCCGCGAAAACTATAAGAACCAGAATCGAAAAAGGGCAGATGGGAGATATCGACGAGATAGCCGCCGAACTTTCTTATCTTGAACCGCTCAATTTTATCGGCTCCATCTCTCCTCGCCCTGTTCTGATGATAAACACGAAACACGACACCATCGTGCCGACATCCACTAACAAACTTCTTCACGAAAAGGCGCGGGAACCGAAAAAAGTGGTCTGGCTGGACGGCGTTCCGGGAGACCCGACCGGGCACATCCCTCCGTTGAAAGAGATGATTGAGCTTGCTCTGGAATGGTGGGAGAAAAACCTGTGAAAAATAGAATCTCGGCGCGCCTTGTTTGCGCTATCGCTTCCGTTGCTTTTGTCATATCTATTTGCGCGATTTCGCTTCCGACTTCAATCGACGAATTCAAGACCGAGCCGGAAGTAAGGATAGGCATTATCCAGAAAGCCTCCAGCGCCAGACTCAAGTTCTCAGGTTCGTACCGCATTCACAAGTCAGGGGTCGCCGAACCGATAAGAACCGGCTCCGGCGAGACGATTCAGGCTGAACTGTACACCGTGAGGCTCAAGCAGATGCCCACGAGGTTCAGGGTTTCTCTCGGGCAGTTCAGGAGCTTCGAGCAGGCGGAATTCACTTTGAAAAGCATCGGAGCCAAACCCGGCGAAGCGGTTATCGCCCAACCCAAACAGTGGAGCATCTGGCACGGCCCATATGTTACTCTTGCCGACGCGCAACAGAAACTCGAAGAGCTTCAGGCTAAAGGCTACATGAACACCCGCATAGAGCCTGAAAGCTCCGATATACCGGTGCTTACTCTTTACGCGCCCGACGGCTCCCTGATTCACCTTGGCTCGGAGCCTGTCTCCTTCTATCCGTCAGACGGGAAATTCATCGTGAACGGCCGCGAATACAGAGGCAACGTCGAAGTCGCTCTTGACGCTTACGGCTCTTTCTCAGTGATAAACCGCGTCAAGGTCGAGGATTATCTCTTCAGCGTTCTGCCCCGCGAGATGCCCGCTCTCTCTCACCCCGAAGCCCTCAAAGCGCAGGCGATCATCGCCCGGTCTTACCTTCTGAAAAATCTTCACAGACACAAAATTGACGGGTTTAACCTCTGCTCAACGACCGACTGCCAAGTATACGGCGGAATCGGCGACGAGGCTCCCACCGCGATCGACGCGGTCAGACAGACGCGAGGCATGGCTCTGTCGAACGCCGGACAAATTGTGAACGCATTGTTTCATTCCACCTGCGGCGGCAGAACTGCCGCCTACACCGATGTCTGGCACGGCGACGACCTGCCTTATCTGATCTCGGTCGACGACGGGACGAGCATGAAGGATAAAGATTTAAGCTCTCGCGACAAAGTTAAGAAATTCCTTGAACTAAATTCGGCTAATTGTCACAGCTCAAAATATTTCCGTTGGGACAAGTCTTATACTCACGAGCAGTTGCTAAGCCTCCTAAAATTGACGATCCCCGAATTCACGAACAACCCGGAATTGAAGATAAATGAACTGCGAAGCGTTTCTGTCCTCTCATACTCAAAATCGGGCAGGGCGCAACAACTAAGAATCTCTACCGACAAAGGCGATTTTATTTTCGATAAAGACACCATAAGATGGGTTCTCGGAAGCCTCAAAAGCACCATGTTCATCATAGACTCAGAAGGCAAGGGAAACTCCCGCAGGTATGACATAAAAGGCGCGGGATGGGGGCACGGCCTCGGACTATGCCAAATCGGCGCGATGAAAATCGCTCGCGACGGCGTCCCTTACGACAAAATCCTAGGCCAATACTATCCCGGCTCGAAAATCGTCAAGCTTTGGAAATGACCCGTTGTCTGTCTTTCTACTTAAACGCGGCTCAATCGATGTTATTGTCTCTTAGGAATCTGTAAAGAGTGGCGCGGCCCACATGAAGTATCCGGGCCGCTTTTGCTTTATTGCCTCCCGCCCGGCGGAGCGCGTCTCTGACGGAAATTTCATTCAGAGCAGGTTTTCTGCCGGGCTTGAGCTTCTCAGCGCCGCCGCGCTCCCGCAATATTTCAGGCGGAAGATGCCGAGGCTCTATCGCGCTTTCGCCCCTGCGTTTTAAAAGCGCGAACTCCAACGCGTTCCTGAACTGTCTGACGTTTCCCGGCCACTCGTAATCAAGCAGCGCGTCCATTGCTGCCTTCGATATTCCGGCGCGCTGCTCCTTGTTGCATGTCAGCAAATTCAAAAAATGCTCCGCGAGCTGAGGAATGTCAGTGCGTCGAGCGCGCAATGCAGGCATTTCAACTGGAGCCACGCATATCCTGTAATAGAGGTCTTCGCGGAACTTGCCCTGCGCCATCATGGCTTTCAGGTCTCTGTTCGTCGCGCTTATCACTCTCGCGTCGCATTTCAATGTCTGTTCGCCGCCTACTCGCTCGTACGTTCCTTCCTGAAGAACCCTGAGAAGCTTCACCTGAGTGGAGGTCGGCAGGTCTCCTACCTCGTCAAGAAAGATGGTCCCTCCGTTCGCAAGTTCAAACCGCCCCTTTTTGTCTTTCACCGCTCCGGTGAAAGCTCCTCGAACGTGGCCGAACAGCTCGCTTTCGATTATCCCTTCAGGCAGAGCGCCGCAGTTCACCGGCACGAACATCTTTCCCGCCCGCGCGCTCCTGTCATGTATGGCGCACGCCACCAACTCCTTGCCCGTCCCCGTCTCTCCAGTTATCAACGCCGGAGCGTTGCTGTCCGCAAGCGCGTCTATCATTTCATATATCTTCTGCATCGCGTCGCTTGAGCCGATTATATTCCCGTGCCTGCTTCTTGCTGTGTGCGCCGCGTCGAACTCGGAAAGCTTTCTTGCCATCCTTGACGCTTTCGCCGCGTTGCCGACCATAATCTCAAGACGCGTCGGGTCGATTGGCTTGGTCACGAAATCATACGCGCCCACCTTCATCGTTCTCACCGCAGTCTCGATGGACCCGAAGGAGGTTATCATAATTATCGGAGTGTCCGGAAAAACCGGGCGCAACTCGCCGAGTATCTCCTCCCCGGATTTGCCCGGCAGCATCATGTCTAGGAGAATCACGTCGGGATCAATCGCGCCCACCGAATCCGGCGTCGCTTCGTTTCCGTTCGACATCTCCGAAACGCGGTATCCCCACTTCTTCAGATACATCTCAATCAGCCGCAGAGCGGAAGGGTCGTCGTCTATGATTAAAACTTTATCCATTATTTTCTGACGTCCGCCATATCTTTTGCCGAACGCGTCCATTATATATCATTTGACGCCTACAGACACGCGCTGAATCGGAAACAGCCGAAGGCGCTCGACATCGCGCGCCTCGCTCAATCAAGATACTTGCTCGCTACCGCTTTAAATTCATCGAACCGGAAAGGTTTCTCTAAAAAACCTTCGCACCCCGCCGATATCGCTTTTTGACGATTCTCGCTGAAAACAGACGCCGATATCGCAACAACCGGGATGGAGGCAGTTTCAGGATTTGATTTCAAAATCGCAGTCGCCTCTAATCCGTTCATCCCCGGAAGCCTGATGTCCATAAGGATGAAATCGGGTTTCTCTCTTATCGCCGTTTCAATGCCCGATTCCGCGTCCTTCTCTTCGAGAGTGTCAAATCCGACAACCCTCAATATATCGCGCGCGAGTATCAGGTTCGCCTCGTTGTCGTCCACTATTAGCGCTATTTTGCGAGTCATGACTCAGTCCCGCGGGCTTGCCGCTCGATAGGAATAGTGAAATAAAACGAGCTGCCCTCGCCGGGAGCGCTCTCCGCCCACACTCGGCCGCCGTGCAACTCCACTAGCCTCTTCACCATCGACAACCCCAGTCCGGTTCCTTCAATATTCTTGTTTGCGTTCTCTCCGGCCCTCTCGAAAGGAGCGAATATCCTTTTCATGTCTTCCGGTTTGAAACCGATTCCGCTGTCTCTCACTGAGATTAGAACCTCGCCGCCGTTCAAAGAGGCAGCCACCTGAACCTCGCCGCCATCAGGCGTGAACTTCAGCGCGTTGGACAACAGGTTGATGACAATCTGCTTGAGCTTTCGCAGATCGGCCCTGACTATTTTCGGCGCTTCATCCGCCTCGAACGTCATCTTTATCCGGTGATTCCGCGCCTTCTCCCTGAACATCGTCATGCAGTATTCAAGCGTCCCCGGAAGATCGATATTCTCGGCGAACAACTCCATTTTCCCCGCCTCTATTCGAGAAAGGTCTAGTATGTCGTTTATCAGCGAAAGAAGATGCTGTCCGGCGGAATAAATCCTTTCAAGGTATTCGATATGATTCTTTGTCAGACCTTCGGAGTCGGCCTTCAGCATGAACTCTGAAAAACCGATAATCGCATTCAGAGGAGTGCGAAGCTCGTGGCTCATGTTGGCCAGAAAGTCGCTCTTAGACTTGCTGGCGGTTTCAGCGATTTCCTTGGCTTTCAGCAAGTCATTTTCAATTCTCTTTTTCTCCGTTATATCCATCACGGCAGCGACGGCCCCTCTGTAATTCCCGGCGTCGTCTATGACGGGAGCCGTCGTCAGGTGAGTGTGTATCCCGGTTCCGTCCTTCCTGAGAAATTCAAACTCATGCTTTTCGCTGATCCCAGACTTCCTTTTCTCAAGGTCGGATTTCGCTTTCAATATCTCGCTTTCTTCCATGAAAGAAAACAGATGCCGACCAAGCATCTCTTCCGGCTCGTAGCCCAGCATTTTCGCCATCGCTCGATTCACAAAAACCGTGTTCGCGTTCTCGTCTATCGCCCACACTCCCTCATTTATCCCTTCCACCAGATCGCGGTATTTCTTTTCGCTTTTCCTCAACCTCTTTTCGCTCTCGCTCAGATTTCTGAAAAGCAGTTCGCGCGGCCGCTGCAAACCTATTACCACGACAGCTTTATAAAAAATATAGAAAGAAAGAATCTTCAGCATATGCCCCGCAGCGTTCAAAGCTCCATAAACATCTATATACAGCGTGAACGCCAACTCTGAAACGATGGAAACCGCCATCGACGCCGCAAGCAGCCTGAACACTCCCGGCTCAAGGTATTCTTTCTTCGATTTAAGAAACAGTATCGCCGCCGCGAGAATCGCGCATATCGCATACTCGCTCGCGATTTTGAATGTTGTTAATCCGGCTCCGTCAACGAAGCAGACGGGGAAAACTCTCCAACTGAAGATAGAAAAAAGAACGATTCCCGTTATTCCAGCGTACAAGGGCAGGGCGATCTCCAGCCTGAACCTTTTTGTCAGAAACAACGGCGCGGCGAGCATCGAGACCGCGTAAACATATCTTGCAACTATCCATAACTGCGTCGCAAGGTCGGAACTTGTCCCCGCAAACACATTCATTCCCTTGTATGAAACGGTGTGCAGAAAATCGACGACGCCCACAAATAGAAACGCCATGCCTATGAAGAGAAAATAACCGTTCGAGTGAAACTTCTTTGAGTTCCAGCCCACAACGAAAATCATGAAAGCCACTACGATGGAAAAAATTTCGGACATCGAATGAAAGAACAAAAAATTGCGCGGATAAAAAAACGCGAGCAACGCAAAAAAAACGGCCATAATCGCCAGCTCAATTTTGCCGAACGAAATTCTTTTTTTGCTTTCCTCGCTCATTATCCATTCTTCTCAATTTTAATAAATTCCTGCACATGGGTATTATATGACAACGGATGCCCTATAAATCAACAGTATAATTCAAGCGTTCCCGCCCCGTTGCAGTCGGCGGCAGAGCTAAAACAAAGCATCCCTGCAAAAAAAAGAGCCTCCCCGCAAGGAGAGGCTCTTTGAGAGAATCATTTGCGACCGGAACGGATCAATACATTCCGGGCATCCCGCCGCCGCCGGGCATCGGGGGCATCTTTTCCTTTTCAGGAATGTCCGCGATGAGGCATTCGGTGGTGAGCAGCATGGCGGCGATGCTGGCCGCGTTTTCCAGCGCCGACCGGGTGACTTTCGCCGGGTCGACAATTCCGCTCTTGAACATGTCTTCGTACTCGTTGCTGAGCACGTTGTAGCCGATGTTCTTCTTGCGCTTGCGGATCTCTTCAATGACCACGCAACCCTCGAAACCTGCGTTCTGCACGATCTGTTTGAGGGGCGCTTCGAGAGATTTCTTCACAAGGCTGATTCCGACGGTTTCGTCCGGGTTGGAGGCTTCGACTTTGTCGAGTACGGAGATGCAGTTGACGAGGCAGGCTCCGCCGCCGGCGACGATTCCTTCTTCGACAGCCGCGCGAGTCGCGCTCAACGCGTCCTCTATGCGGTGCTTCTTCTCTTTCAACTCGGTCTCGGTCGCCGCGCCGACTTTGATCACGGCCACGCCGCCCGCCAACTTCGCTAGCCTTTCCTGCAATTTCTCGCGGTCGTAATCGGAATCGGATTCTTCAATCTGCTTCTTGATCTGGGCAATGCGGCCCTTGATCGCGTCTCTCGTTCCCTTGCCTTCCACAATCGTCGTGTCTTCTTTGCTGACAGTGACTTTCTTGGACTGGCCGAGGTAAGAAAGATCTATGTTCTCCAGTTTGATGCCGAGGTCTTCGGAGATGAACTTGCCGTTGGTGAGGATGGCAAGGTCTTCCATCATTGCCTTGCGGCGGTCGCCGAAGCCGGGGCTTTTGATGGCGACGCAGCGCAGCGTGCCGCGCAGGTTGTTCACAACCAGAGTCGCGAGAGCTTCGCCTTCGACTTCCTCGCAGATGATCACCAGCGGTTTGCCGGCCTGCGCTATCTTCTCAAGAATCGGGATCAAGTCCTTGACGGCGCTGATTTTCTTCTCGAAGAGAAGAATGTACGGGTCGTCAAGTTCGCAAACCATCGACTCTTTGTCCGTCACGAAGTAGGGGGACAGATACCCTTTGTCGAACTGCATGCCTTCGACCACTTCGAGGCTGGTTTCAGTGCCTTTTGCCTCTTCAACAGTGATGACGCCGTCTTTGCCCACTTTGTCCATCGCGTCGGCGATCAGGTCGCCGATATC
>JAKQBV010000559.1 GCA_029573925.1 bacterium | reverse complement strand
CTTTGTTTCCTCCGGCTCGATCTTGCCTTTTAGCGTAACCTTGCCCCGTCCGGTGAGATAGGCGTCCTTGATTCCCTGTTTGCCGACAATCTCGCCGGCGGTGGGGAAGTCCGGGCCTTTGACTAGCTTGATCAGCTTTTCAGGCTCTATCTCCGGCTCCTCTATGACAGCGACGGTGGCGTCCACCACCTCCTGCAGGTTGTGAGGAGGAATGCTTGTGGCCATGCCGACGGCGATACCCGCAGACCCGTTCACCAGCAGGTTCGGGTATCTGGCCGGAAGCGCCAGAGGCTCTTTCTCCGTGCCTTCGTAGTTGTCCACGAAGTCGACGGTGTTCATCTTTATGTCCGCCAACAGCTCCATTGCAAGCTTGTCCAGCCGGGCTTCGGTGTACCTGTATGCCGCCGCGTTGTCGCCATCGATGGAGCCGAAGTTGCCGTGGCCGTTGACGAGCGTGTGGCGCATGTTGAAGTCCTGAGCCATCCTGACGAGGGCGTCGTATATGGCCGAGTCGCCGTGAGGATGGAAGCGGCCCATGACGTCGCCGACGATCTTCGCCGATTTCCTGTGCTTTGCGCCCGGAGTCAGTCCGAGGTCGCTCATGGTGTACAGTATCCTGCGGTGCACTGGTTTCAGCCCGTCTTTGACGTCGGGCAGCGCGCGCCCCACTATGACGCTCATGGCGTAGTTGATGTACGCCGTCTTCATTTGCTCTTCAACCGGCGCGTCCACCACTGTCGATTTGTCTTCGTATTCTTCTCTCTTCTTGGTCATCTGTCGGATTTATCCTTTCAGTTCGGTTCGCTGTTTTTCATCGCTCCGCCGGTGGCGGCGCGTCGTCACACGTCCAAATTCTGAACCATTCTCGCGTTGGATTCGATAAATTCCCGCCTCGGCTCCACTTGGCTGCCCATCAGCACGGTGAATATCTCTTCGGCGTCAAGCACGTTCTCGACCGTCACCTGATACAGCTTGCGGTTTTCCATGTCCATAGTGGTCTCCCACAACTGCTCCGGGTCCATTTCGCCGAGGCCTTTGTATCTCTGTATCGAAAGTTTGTCGCCCATCTCCTGAGTGATTTTATCCTTTTCCTCGTCGGTGTACGCGTAGACGGCCTGCTGGCCCTTCTTGACCTGATAAAGAGGGGGGCACGCCACGTACACGTTTCCGGCTTTCATCAGGTCGGGCATATATCTGAAGAAAAATGTGAGCAACAGGGTCATGATGTGAGCGCCGTCAACGTCGGCGTCGGTCATGATTATTATCTTGTTGTAGCGCAGGCGGGAGATGTCGAACTCGTCGCCGATGCCTGTGCCGATGGCGGTGATGAGAGTGCGGATTTCCTCGTTGCTGAGGCTTTTGTCGAGCCGGGCTTTTTCCACGTTGATGATTTTGCCGCGCAGGGGAAGGATGGCCTGAAAACGCCTGTCCCTGCCCTGTTTTGCGCTGCCGCCGGCGCTGTCTCCCTCGACGATGAACAGTTCTGATTTCGCCGGGTCGCGCTCGGAGCAGTCAGCGAGTTTGCCGGGCAGAGAGCCGCCGTCGAGCGCGCCCTTGCGGCGGGTGAGGTCGCGAGCCTTCCTTGCGGCCTCCCTCGCCCTCGACGCTCTCAGCCCGACCTGCACCACCTGTCTGGCCACCGCCGGGTTCTCCTGAAGGAATGTGCCGAACTCCTCGACGAATATCGACTCGACCACTCCCTTTACGTCGTTGTTGCCGAGTTGGGTCTTCGTCTGCCCCTCAAACTGCGGGTCCTTTATTTTAACGCTCACGACCGCCGCGCACCCTTCGCGCACATCTTCGCCTGAAAGCTTCTCGCCTTCCTTGAGCAGCTTGAACTTCCTGCCGTAGTCGTTCAGAGAGCGGGTCAGCCCGGCCTTGAACCCAACAAGGTGCGTGCCGCCTTCGATGGTGTTGATGTTGTTGCAGAATGAAAGGATATTCTCCGTGAAGCCGTCGAAATATTGAAGTGCGATCTCCACCACGATGTCATTCTTCTCCTTAATCGAGTAGAAAGGCCGCCGCCCCACAGTCTCCTTGTTCTTATTGAGCATCAGGACGAATTCCTCGATGCCCCCGTCATATTTGTATTCTGCCTTGTTTTTCCTGTCAGGGCGCTTGTCCTCGAATACGATGCGCAGGCCCCTGTTGAGGTATGCCAACTCGCGCAGCCGTTTCGACAGCACCTCGAAGGAAAAATCCCTGTCCGGGAAAATATCCGCGTCCGGAAGGAAAGTAACCTTGGTTCCTCTTATCTCGGTCGGGCCGAGCACCTTGAGGTCGTGGGCGATGCTGCCGCGCCCGTAGCGCTGCATGTATCTTTTTCCATCTCTGCCGACCTCGACCTCGCACCACTCGCTGAGGGCGTTTACGACGGATATGCCGACGCCGTGGAGGCCGCCGCTGACCTTGTATCCGCCGCCGCCGAACTTGCCGCCCGCGTGCAGCTTGGTCATGACCACCTCGAGCGCGGGACGCTTCACCTGCGGATGCAGGTCAACGGGAATTCCGCGCCCGTCGTCTATCACCGTAACGCTGCCGTCTTCATTGAGAACTATGGAAACATTCTCGCAGTAACCGGCCATCGCCTCGTCTATGCAGTTGTCTACCGCTTCGTACACAAGGTGATGAAGTCCGCGCGCGCTCGTGCTGCCGATGTACATCGCCGGCCTCCTGCGCACCGCCTCCAAACCTTCAAGCACCTGTATCTGTTTTGCCGTGTATTGCGTTTCTTTCTCGCTTCCGCTTTTTGCCATTGCCATTCCTCCGTAAATTCAACTGCAGGGGGCTTGCGCCCCATATTCGCCTTTTCAGTTGCTTGGCACGCCGAATTTGTTTCTACAAATAAAAAAGTGTCTTATCGATGCCAAACAGGTCGAGTTTGCATATACTTGCCTATTCATATCTGAATTAATATATTATATATACAATAATATGTCAACATATTTTTTTGTAATAAAAAAGAAGAAAAAAAGAATGCCCCGAAGACACAAAGCATGTTTAACAATGCTTACATATAGTCGCCCATCTGTCCGCTTAGGCACTGTATTAAAATATCGAACCTTCTACTCAGCGGGCGATTTCGCGCAGGTATTTGAATATGTGGAATTTGCGTTCTACAAGGATGGCGAGCACGCCGATCACGGCGGCCGGGCCTGCAAGAACGAACAGGATGGTTCCCGACACGCCCAGCGCCATCAGACACACGAATATCTTCCACGCGTTGAACAACAGGAACGAGACTGGCAGCGACACTCGAAAGAATGCGGCGAGCGCGAATGTTACATCGGGAAGGCTAACGGCGGCCGTTAGCGCCAGCAGGGAATAAAATTCCGCGCCGGGCATGAAGAAGCTCAGCAGCGTGGTGTTGAAGAACCAGAACCATATCAACGACGCGTAAGTGGCCAAGAACAGGGTGAACTCGTTCCTGAAGACGCGCGAAATGAGAATGAGAAACGGCATGTCGATTGAGCCGAGCAGGACGCGCGGAGCGCTTCTAAAGAAGCGGTTAAATAAGACAGCCCAGCTCAGGGCGGTGAATAGCGTGGCGTAGAACACCGCGAGCGTCGGCGAGGAATGGGCCGACACAAAACCTCTGGGGTCATAAGCGAGTTTGGAAATGACGGACGGGTTCAAAGCTAAAAACAACGCGGAGAAGGCAAGCCAAAGGAGGGCGAAGCTTTTTGAGATTGTGGTGATAGGGGTGCGCAGACGGGCGACGGGGATTTCCGGCCTGACGTTTTCTCTTATGTAGGCTGACAACGCTCCAAAAGCGAGTTTTTCCCGCCTTTCGATGGTCATCAGCCCTGTGCGTCGCATGAAGGGGTCCGAGCCATAGAAAATGCCGGGGTCTCGGTGGTCGTTCAGGGTGGAGACAACCCAGCCGCTGTCGCGCTCGTTGGCGTCGAGTTTTTCGACCAAGTCGAGGAGGGCGACGGCCTGATTTTCTTCAGTGCCGGGAGCGCCCGCTTGCCGGGAGCCGGCGGAGCGGAACGCGGCGACGCCGGGAAGGAAAACAACGCGGGGAATATTGAGCGCGGCTGCCGCGTCTACGGCGGCTTCCACGCGTTCGGGGGATTTCACGTCGGGTTCGACCGCAAGAAAGTCCACGATGTCGGCGCAGGTTTCGCGCGAGGGGTCGGAGGTGGAGATGTAAACCGGGCGGGCGTCGAGACCGCGGGCTATGGCGGCCATGCGCTCGACGAACCAGCGAGCCTCGCTGGTGTCGCTCTCGATTCTGGCGGCCAGCCCCCACGCCAGAAGGCAGGCCCGGTTGCGGTCGCGCAACACCATCTCGCGCAACTGGGTCTCGGCGGCCTGTTGGTAGCCGGGATCGCTCAGGTCGAGCGCCAGCGTCCTCCACACGGGTATCTCCTGAAGGACTAACAGCCCCATCCTGTCGCAAAGCTCCAGCGCCTTCCTGTGCGCCGGCATGGGGCCGAACCGCACGGCGTTGAACCCGGCGGACTTGACCGCTTCGAGGTCTTTCTTCAGCGCGTCCGCGGACAGGGACGCCCCGCGCGCCGGGGAGTCGCTCAGGACGGAAACCCCGCGCAGCCTTATCGGTTTTCCATTCAGCAACAATCCGTCCGGCCCCGCCTCGAAGCTCCGCACTCCGAATTTGAAGTTCAGCTCGTCGCCGCCCGGCTCCGCCACGCTCACCCTGCACCGGTACAACGCCGGGTTGTCCGGCTCCCACAAGGACACGAACTGGGCGCGGAACCTGTGTTGCAGCGTCTGCATAGTCCAGCCTTCGACGATGTGCTCGTGTATCACCGCGCCCTGCGGCGAATATACCTGTATGGAATAGTTCCTCGGCTCGAGCTTCGGGTTGTGTATCTTCGCGATGAAGGCGATATCGGCGCGGCCCTTGAGGTCCGGCTCGGAATAGATATAGATGTCGTCTATGTGTATTGGGGCGCGGGTTTCGAGATAGACCTCGCGAAGAAGGCCCCCGTCGTTGCTCCAGCCGACCACGTTGGGCACGGTGGACCTGCTCAACGAGTTGTCCACCGCGATCTCAATCTCGTGGTCGCCGCTGTCGGCGAAGAAGTCGGCCACGTCGAACTCGAAAGGCGTGAAGCCGCCCGTGTGGGTTCCCACAAGTTTGCCGTCGATGTAAACCTGAGTGAAGTAGTTTGCGCCGCGGAAGCGGAGAAAAAGGCTGCCGAAGGACCATTCGGAAGGAACGCGCGCGATACGCCGGTATCTGGCTTTTCCAGTGTAGTATTTCAGGCCGGGCACGGAGTTCCACGGTTTCGGAACGTCGAGCCGCCGCCATCTTTTTTCCCGCTCTATCCTGAACTCCCACGGGCCGTTCAGCCAGATGACTTTCCGGGACGGGTTCGAGAGGTCCTCGATAGGCTCGGCGGGGAAAGAGTCGTCGGCAGAGAAGTCGGGGCTGGGCGCGGCCCAAGAAAGCCCGATAAGGAGAGCCACAGGCGGAGCCAGCAGCGCCGCGCTCTGCCAGAACCCCAGTCCGGGCGCGATGGAAAGCCCGGCCGCCGCCGCCAGATATGCCGCAAACCATGTCAGTGAAAGCGCGTATTTTCTATGCATCGAGCAGGTTTTTTCTATAGTCCCTGATGTAGGCCGAACAGAACGGGTCCTTGTCGGTCAAAGCCAGCGCCGCGCGGAGGGCCGACCTCAGTTTTATGTCTGTCGGGTCCATTATCGCCGAGTCCAAACCGGAGGCGATAAGCATCGCCAGATATGTCCTGTTCAACAGATGCCGGGCGGGAAGACCGTGGGAAACATTCGTCAGCCCGCACGTGATGCGTATGCCCGGAAACTCGTCCCTCAACGCGCGGACCGCCTTGAGTATCCCCGCCGCGAGCGCCGGGTTTACTCCAGCGGGCATTATCAGCGGGTCGGCAAAAATCCGCTCTTGCGGAACGCCGTCGGAAACCAGCCGTTTCACAAGCTCCCTGCCCGTCTCGATCCTTTTCGCCGCGTCTTCCGGCATTCCGGAGTCGTCCATCAGCAGCGCCACCACCGAAGCTTTGTGTTTGATCGCCACCGGCAGGACTCCGTCGTATTTGTCTTTTTCGGCGGACAGGGAATTGAGCAGCAGCCACGGAGAGCCGTCGGATTCGAGTCCGTTTTCCGGCGGCGGGCCGCTTCGTTTGGACGAGATTTTCGCCGCGGCTTCTTCGAGAAGAGACGGGTTCGCCGAATCGACGCACAGAGGTTTGTCCGTCGCGCCCGCCACTATGTCAATCAGCCAGTCGAGGTTAGCCCTTTCCTCGTCCGGCCTAGTGCCGCCGTTCACGTCGATAAGCGACGCGCCTGCGGACGCCTGCGCGATTGCTTCCGATTTTATCGCTTCGGCGTCTCTCTTTTCTATAGCCTCGCGGATGTTTTTCCTTGTGGCGTTTATTCTTTCCGCTACGGTTATGAACAAAACGAGGCGGCTCCTTTGCGGGCCCGGAAAAACGCTTCCGGGCAAGTTTCAGTATTCTATTTTATTACATATACAGTGTCAATAAATTCACGCGCGTGAACTTGAAAAATCCGAAAAATGACGGAGTCAATAGCCGCGTTGCAGTCGATGGAAAAGAGAGTCTGTTTTCTATTTTGTTTTTCTAGATAAGGTTGCCGCGACGGCTTCTCGGCCGGCTCCGGGGGTTTCCGGCCTGACGGTTATTGAGATAGACGCGGACGACAGGTTTCCGGCGCGGTCTCTGATAGAGGCTTCGATTACGAGTTCAGCGCTGGAAGAAATCTGCCACAAGTCCTCGACGAGGAAGTTGCGTCCGCCCGCCCTAGCGCCGCCGGAAGCGGGAGCGGAAAGAGGAACCGTGCGCGTCACCGCGCCTGTGGCGGCGTTGATCGCGGACGCCGTTTCGTCTCCAGTGTTTATGACGACGACTTCGCCGTCCGCGTCAAAAATGGACGATGGCAGCGAGCCGGTCGGTATGGTGGTCGCGGCGCCGGTGGACACGTTCATGGAGCGTACGTCGCTCTCGGCGCGGCGCGGGGCAAAAGCCTTGTTCGAGGCGGTCGCCAGCGCCAACCCGCGCGGCGACTGCGGGCCGATGTCTGCGGCGGCCAGTTCCGCTCCCGCCGCTCCGACCCTGAACAGCCTGTAAACCACGTTCCACGCGGTGTACACAACGTCGCCGGCTGTCGTGGGCCAAGCCCTCAGATGTATCGGCGTCGCGCTGACGGGGATCGGTGAAAGCAGCGTCCCGGAAGCGGGGCTGTAAACGCCGATTTCGAGGCGGCTGTCATAGGCGATGTAAAGACGGCTGTTCGAGGGATTATAGGAAAGCGCGGTCGGCTCGCCTGGCAGAACTACTGTCCCCGCCGCCGCGCCGGTGGCAGCGTTATATATCCGGAGCGTCGCCGAGCCTGACACTGCCGCAAAGATTAGGTTCCGTTCAGGAGCCGCCGCCGCCGCAGTCACCGCCCCCGGCGCGGATATCTTAACCGCTTCGGCGTCCGCCGCCTGAACTGCCCATATATGAGAACAGAGAGTGTCCCAGAAAAGAACCGGGAAATCCGACCCGGTGACAGATGCCCGCAGGTTCGAGCCGCCGCCGCATCTGTCGATTGTCCAAATGCGGTTAGGAATGTCGAAGCTGGTCGAATCAAATCGTGTAACGGACGTCCGGTACAGCGGGTTGCTATTGCCCGCGTCCGTCCTCGATGTCGCCGCGTTTGCTACAGCATCCCGCCCGAACAAGTCCGTTATGCTTAATTCTCTTTCCATAAGTGTGAATTTCACTTCAAGGTCGGCGGGGTTTGCCCCTGAGCGGTCATCCGAATATGACACGGACACGACCGAAGGCGGCTGGGAGGTGAACCACGAGGAGCCGTTATCCGGGGCGGTTATCTGGATGGTCGGCGGAACTGTGTCGATGGTCAGGGGGACATGAGTATTCGTCGTTGCGGTGTCCGCGCCGCCGGAGCCGGAGCACGCGAGGTATATCACCCTCGCGCCGTCCGAGAGGCCGGACACGGAGCATGACTGCGAAGTTGTTCCAGAGCCGGAACAGTTGGAAGACATCGCCGAATACGCCGAATCCGTCAAAGCCCACCGGCATGAGGCGGATACATTGGTGTTGAAAGTCAAATTGAAAAAGCCTGAGTTGTGGAAACCGTTTTTTGCCGGCGACCAGTTGCTCTGCGTCGGGGTTGAAGTCGGAGTGGGAGCAGGCGCGACCGCTCCGCCGCCGCCCCCTCCTCCGCCGCAGCCGGAAATGGCTGAAGCCGCAATGAGCGCGGCAAACGCCAGCGCGGCAGCTTTTGGCGGGTTCTTTCGCCGATAGTTCGCGCTTGTATGTTTTCGTTTGGAAAGTGTCATTTGCTCGTAGATGTCTTTTGCGACGGTTCCGAGTTCAATTCCGGATAACCAGTCGGGTGTCATCATGAATCAGAAACCCGGAGGCGGCGGCGCGATTGCCTGCTTCAAGGTTATTGAGAACGGGGTTGCGGAGATAGAGCCGCTGACGGCCCTGACTGTGGCAGTTCCGGGAATAGTGCCCGCCTCGAACCTGACCGCCGCTCTTCCGCCTTCCGTCTGCGCGGTCGTCTCTATCCAGCCGAGCGTCGTCGAGAACGTCACGGTCGTTCCGTCTTTGATAAGGTTGAACGCCGAGTCCCGCACGGTCGCGTAAACGGTTGTTTCATCCTCGTCGTTTGCGGTCAGAATCGTGCTGTCCGCGGAAAGAACCACATAGGCGGCCACGCTGGTGTATCTGAGGAAAGTATTCGGATCCTGAACTTTCACTAACCGCCAGCCCTCTTCCTCGCGGCTGAAAAAGAACACCGCGCTCTGCGCGTATCCGGTCGTCGACCGGTTCGCGTCCCAGTTGAAAGACACCTGTCCGTTGTTGCCCGAAACGATCGTCGCGGAAACCTGATATCTTAGATAGATGGTTGATTCTGCTATGAATTTATTGTCCAGCGAATTTTCGAGGGAATTGGAATCCTCGACGCCCTGATAGTCCGACGTGAAAGTGTCGGAAGTCAGTTCCATGAATCCTGATGAGTTTTTATCGATATAAGCTTGGATAAGCCTGCGGAAGATGTCGAGCAGTTCCTCTTCTCTCGTGAGAGGGGAATATTGGATTTCGAGCGACTGGAAGGCCTCGTCGGAGAGATTGCCTGCGGCGTCCACCGCGCGCGCTTGGGCAAGGTACGATTCCGAAGACGGGTTGAAGGCGAGGCTCCAAGATGAAGTTCCCTCAGCCGGACGCCAAGAGGCTCCGTCGTCCAGCGAGACCTCGACGCGCGCCAGCGAGCAGGCCCCTGCTGAGGCCGCGCCCCGGATTGCTATCTTGCCGCTCTCAAGATCGTTTCTGTAAATTTTGACCGGCTCATACACGTCCGTCGCCGGGACTCGGCAGACCGTCAGCAGCGAGGCCGACGGCGGCGCTATATCTTTTTCAAATGATATTTCGATTTCGAAAGGCTCGCTTTCCACTCCCGCCGAGTTCGCCGCCTTGACCGAAAGCCTGACCGGCTCGTCGGTCGCCTGCGTCGCGTCCATGTTAAAGGATGCAGACCATGAGGTAGTCCCCGTCACCGTCAGCGGCGTCCCGTTCCGAGTCGCGCTCACGCCGGTTATAGTCCCGCACGGCGTGGAGGCTTTTCCTGATATGGCATAAGAGCGGCTCGCGCAGTTCGTCAACGTTATCTCGCGTGAGTCGCCGGAAGAAACCGTTGCGCCGTCGAACACGACGTCCGTGAGCGTCGGCGGGGCCAGCGGGTCCTGCTCTACCGTATATTCGAGATCGAAGTCGTAAGGCTCGCTTTCGTTGCCGTTGGAGTCCTTTGCGGTTATTCGGAAAGACGCGGAGCCGCCCTCTGCGGAGACCGAGTGCGACGCGCTCCAATCCGACGTCCCCGTCACTCTCAATGGAGCGCCGTTCTGCGTGACGGTCACCGAGCTGACGGAGCCGCAGCGAGCCGTGGCTTTTCCGGCGATGGCGAACAGTTGCGAGTCGCAGCCCGAGATGGTCGCGTTTATTGCCGCGCCCTGCCGGGCGGCCCTTCCGCCATAAGTCACGTCTTTGATAGTAGGCGCTGTAGTCATGCTCTCGTGCAGTTGCAGTTGCGAAGTGAATGAAAAAGTTGTCTTGTTGCCGAAACTGTCAGTCGCGGAAATCTCCACTGTCTTCGGCGTGGTGTCCGACAGGTTCAGAGTCACCTGTTGGGAGCCGGTCTGGCCTTCGGCGAGCGCCGCGAAAGTCTTTGATTCAGTTCCAACCTTCACTGCCGAGGAGGCGATGTAGCCGCATTCGGCGGACACTTTCCAGCTTATGATTTTCTGAGCTGACGACGAGCATTCGGCGCTCTCGATAGACATAACCGCGCCTTCCGACGCCGCCGCTCCGCCCGCCGCGACTTCGCTTATCGCCGGGGGTGTTTCGCACTGCGTCACTTTAAAAGCGGCCGTCGTCGCTCTTGTTATCACTATCGTTTCGTAGTACGCCGCTTCCGTCTGTGGCTCCGCTGAAAAAACCAACAGACCCGTTTCGTCCACTATGCTTTTGTCGTCTTTGACTTCCCGGCAGGTTCCGTTGTCGCACACGCCGCAGCACTCGTCGTCCGACGCGCATGCCTGTCCGGGTTCGAGACACCGCAGAAACGCCACTGAGGAGTTGGAGGTTAAGCTGATTGTAGTGTATTCCTCCGACTCGCCGGAAGAGCCTTCAATGATGGTGGCCTGCTGAGCCTGCGCCGCCGTTTCTGCGCCTGAAATGAACGACGCCGAGCCAGAGGAGGATATCACGATAATCATATATCCGTCTTCGGCGTCAACCGCCTCGACCGTCGTAAGTCCGGCCTTAATCGTCGCCTGCGAAACCTTTTTCTCCCTGCACGAATAAGCGTCGTTGGAGATATCGAAAGCGGAACGCATTTCGGCGGTTTCAGGCTCAGGCTGGTCTTGTTTGAAAAGAGCGCGGGTATTCTGCTGGATGGCGGAAGGATTCATGGGCGCAGACGCCGAGCGCACTGTCATCGCTCCGGAGAAGACATCCACGCACGAGCTTTTGTCCGCCGGGTTCGCCTCGATGAAGAAAGCCCCTTCGCGGGTGTCCGCCGCCCCGCCGGGCGTCTCGATTATGTATCGTTCGAGAATTTCCGTCGGCTGAACGCTTATCCACAGACCGCCCGTCTCCACAGTGAGAACTCTGCTCGGCTTCCCCGTGAATTCCGGCATGACGTCATACGCGATGGCGGCGAGCGGCGCGATTTTGACGAAGCCGCCTTCGTGGAAGTTGATAAGAACAGACGACCTTTCGCCCGCGCGCACGCGTGTTCCGGGAGCTAGGGACGCGCCCGCGACCACCTTTTCCCAGAGAGCCATGCCGGGCCTCAGCATCCTCGCCTCTCCGCTGACCGAGGCCGCTGCCGGGTCCGCGAGTTGCTGGGCCGACGCCCCGGACGTGAGGAATATCACAGCCGCGCTCACAAAAACACACATGAAAAATCTGTTCTTCATAATCTTTCCGCCGCCTATGGACAAGGGACATCCGCACAAAACAACCGCGCAACTCGCGCCGCCCGGCCGCTCGGCCCGCGACATCGTCTCAAGTTTGCGTTATCGCATCGAAATAAAACCGGGTTTGCGCGGGCGGCCCGGACTCTACCGAACCGCCCGCCTTCCCCGCCGAATCTTTACTTCTTAACCTTTATCGTCAACTGCGCGGACACAGTGACAGTCTCCGTCGACGTCGAGGTGATCTCCAGAGAGAGAGCGCCGTTCGAGTCCGTCGTCGCGGATATCTCCGGCGACCCGTTGCTCACAAAGGTGGCGGAGCCGGAAAGATTGAGTTTTACGTTGACTTCCCCTCTGAACGGGGAGTTATTTCTAAAAAGCTGAACATTGACTGTGGCGTTCTTGCCCGGCTCGACAACCTGCGGGGAGACTGAAATCTGCAGGTCGTATGTGGCTGCCGCGAATTCCTCTTCGGAGAACCCGGAGCGCCCGGCGTCATACTCGTTCGCCGGGATGGCCGACGGGGCCGAGGGATCCTGATTCGGGGCTACCGTCGAGCGCTGACTTGCGCCGACCATAACCGCCTGATCGGGATTGGTCAAGCTGGAAACAGCGACCGCTCCCTCGAAAACGTCGAACGTGCTGTCCAAAGTCTGCGCCACTTCCGAGGAGAAGAACGTGCCGCGCACGCCTGCCACTGCGGTCGGGGTCTTGATGCTGAAATCGGACTGCTCGTTCAGCTTGTTCACCCGGCTCCACGTCTTGCCCGACCCCATGTCGATGTTGGTCTTGCTCGCGGCTCCGGTCTTGTCGAGCTTGTCCATCTTCATCGTCGCCAGCGGGCCGACCTTCACCATCGTGCCATCGTCCATGCGGATGATAGCCGTCGAGCCGGCGTCCGTCTTAAGCTCGTCGCCTTCTTTAAGCTCCATTCTCACAGCAGCCGGAGCCCAGTCTTTCTGCCCGGACTGCTTCACGCTCACGGACCCCTTTACGTTCGCGATGGACGCCACCCTCTGTTTCTGCGCGTACCCCGCCGTATATGTCATCGCCAGAGCCGCCGTAAGAGCTATCGCCGCCGCCCATGCCAATACTGTCCTGATATTCATGTTGTTGCCTCCTTTTCCCTGCCGAATTTTTGCGCGCTCATTGCGCGCCTTTCCCTTTCGATGCGATTTGTTCGGATGTCCCCTCCTCTCATTGTTTTCGCCCGGCTCTCCGGGCGCGTCCCGTCTATCTGAAAAAACTGTACGTCAGCTCGAAAGCCGTCGCGTCGTAGTCCCTGTAGTTGTGCCTCTGGCACTGAACCCTTACTTCCCAGTCGTTAATAATGTCAACTTTGTGGAAGCCGAGCTTGAACGTGCTTCTCGCGTTGGCGGGCGTGTTGTAGTAGCGCCCGATGCCGGTCGTCAGTTCCACCCACGGGGCTATTTCATAGTTGAGGCTCAAGTCCGATTGCTTTGTGACGGACTGTCTGTCGAGATACCACCTCTCGCGCTGGGTCCGAGTTTCCGCGCTAAGCTTTTCATTGATGTTCGTCCTCACGGACACCGAATGTTTCTGCCTGAACGACAGGTCGGTCGTCGTTTTCCTTTTTCTTCGCTCGAACGAGGCGTCCACTCTGCTTGTGCCCAGTTTGTCGACTATCCTTATCTCGCGCGTGTCCTGTATCCGCATCTGGTCTCTAATGGTTTTCTCGAAGTTGCGCCTTACAGTCATGTTCATTCTGCTCCGGCTTTTCAGCGGGCTGAACTTGAAGCTCGAAGGATAGATGTAGGTCTGCCTTCCGGCGTGGTTCCTTATTCTCACTCCGGCTCCGCCCACCGCGTTCGAGCCGATCTTGGTGTTGTACATCGTGGATGTTTCGTTGCGCCCGCGCGTGAAATAAGACGTTTCCGAATAGAAGTCCGACCCCGTCCTCTCGTGCGTCGTCTTCCAGCTTGACTTCTTTGTGGTTCGGTCAAGTTCGATGGACCTCGCCGTTGACCCGCTCGACGAGACGCCTATGAAATCGTTGTCGCTTACGGCGAAATCCGCGTTTATCTTCCAGTCCCGGTATTGCGTCGCGGCGTCTACGGCGACGGCGATATTGTCCTGTTTCAGATAGCCGGGCCTAGAGCCGGTGTCGCGCACGCGGACTACGCCCGCTCCGAGCGCCACAGGCTGGAGCGCCTTCAACGCGCGCGGCGCGTCCACCGTCTTTTCCACCCTCGCACCGGCCACATATCTGGAATATTCGGACGACCGCATCTGCTTCGACACTTTTCCTACGGCTCCCATCAGCGTGAACCGATTGCCCACCCGTTTGTAGTCCAGCCCCTGTATCGGATAGCTCCTGAACATGTAGCGTCCGAACTTCGGTTCAACGTCGTATGCCGATATTTTTATTTTGTTCTTTGAAAATCCCAGTTCGAGCCTTTTCAACTCGCCCTGTTTCAGCGACGGGTCGGACGTCTGCGATGTCCTCATGACGCCCGTGAAGTCATATCCGTTTTTCATCAGTCCTACGAACCGCACATTCAGGTTGTTGTACGCCTCTTCCTTGTCGTCGTGAAAACTGAGCGTCTTGTCTCCCGACACGTACGCCGAGAGGATGCGCGTCTGGTTTTCGTATGTGTACGCAAGGAACGGAACTGTGGTCTTGAATTCCTCCGCCGCCGGTTCGGGTTCAGGCTCCGAAACTTGAAGGAGGGCCGCCAGCCTTTCCGAAGGGGGCGTGGAGAAAATCGTCGCGTCGGCGGAGAGAACGCCCGAAGGTTCGTCCCAGTTGACGTTCAGTCCCAGCGCCTCGAAGAGCGTTTTCGCGGGCACGTAAACGATGCCGGAGTCCCGGAACGCCGCGGCGTCCGCGGCGACCCTTTTTCCGGCGTAAGTCGCGAACACACCGCCGATTTCGAATGTGACGTCTCTTCCCATCGCGGTCAATGTCAAACACTCCCTGTCGCCGCAAGTCGACAGCGCGAGAGTCGCGCCGAGCGCGTCTAGAACGCTCTCGTCCAGCGGCGCGAAAAGAGTCAGGCTCCTCACAATAGGAGCCTCGTCCGTGGGCAGCGTCATGCCGTTGACGACAATCTTCGGCTCAGGCGCGGAAACCTGCGCCCGGGACTCCCCTGTCGTGAGCGCCGCCAGCGCTATCGCCGCCGCCAGCGCCGCCGCTTTGAGAATGGACCGTCTCTTCGCTCGTGGTTTTTTCGCGATGGCTTCTCTTATGGTTGTATTATTAAGTTGCATGCCTCCGCGGCCTTGATCGCGTATCCCTTCCACGGGCTTAATGGAACTCCGATCTGGTGTCGCTCATACCCTCCGGTGACATTGTTGAACTCGAATATGAATGGCGCTATCCAGCCGCGCTCCACCGCCTCTTCCGCGCTCGCGCTTTCCCCGCTCCGCTCGAACCGCATCCTCTCTCCGTCCACATCGACAGACTCATACGGGTTTCCTATCAGGTTCCATCCCTGCGTCAGCGGTATCTCTACCGCCGCGCCCTCTTCGAGTTTCTTGCCGGTGAACTCTATGTCTCTCTCGTCTTCGAGGTACGCCCAATACCCGATTCCCGCCTGTATGTCCACCTTCTGCTCGTGGTCGGGGTCATAGAACTCCCGGTCGAAATACTGGAACACCTGCATGTCGCGGATGTGGTCGGCGAGCTGGAACCTGACGTCCGTCGGGTCAGGCTCCAGCGGCACGGAGAACATCGTCCATCCTCGCGCGAAACGTTTAGTCAGCCGCGCCGCCGCAAGGTCCGCCATCTTCCGGGCCGTCAGCGTGAACTGTCTGGCGCTACCGGTCTCGAAGTAACTGTATGTGTTCTGAAGTTTCGGGTCGAACTCCGCCCCGGTCAATTCGTCCTTGATGGTGAACGTGTAGTTGTCCGGCAGATTTTCCACTTCGGGCACGGTTAGGGCGACGTTCCTGCCGGGGTCGCTTATCTCCACGACGAAGTTCCATGTCTTCGTCTGGTTGACCACTAGGTTCGGCCTGACGTCCATAGCCAGCCTTGCGTCCTGTCCGTCCGCCGGGTCGCTCTCTCCCCGGAACGAAAGCGCGACGTACGGCTTCACCACCGGCGGCTCTCCGGAGTCGGCGGGGTCGAACCCGTCCGCTGCTCCGAGCAGAACCGCCGCCATGTTGTCCGCGTCCGTCAATCCTTCCGCCTCGGCGGCCAGTCTCATCTTCCACTCATACGCCGGCCTCACTATTCGGGCCAGCCCCATCGGAAGCCCCGCTCCGGGGTCGAACAACAGGTGGCAGTCCCTGAACGTCTGGATGAAATACCCCTTATTCGGAACAAGCCCGTCCTGAGGCCCCCGCCCCACATATCCGCTCTGCGAGTATTCGTATATCCTGCTGTCTATCCATCCGGCGGTTATCGCGTCCGCCATGCTCTTCGTTTCCTGTCCGGGCGCGCCTTTGTTTATCATCACCTGAACCCGGCCCCACTCGTAATTGTCCAGACTTGTTCCGCGCTGCTTGAACGGCGAGCCTATCTGGTTCCATCCCTGTCGGATTTGCATCTCGACCGTTGCGGAAGTGTTTGTCGTGTATGCGTTCACGGAATAGCTTATAGGCGCGTCGTAAGGCTTCACCCAGAAGCCCATTCCCGC
>JAKQBV010000618.1 GCA_029573925.1 bacterium | reverse complement strand
GGTGGCGGCGGGGGTGGAGAATCTGATAGTGTGCACGCCTCCGGGGCCGGGAGGAGAATGCGACGCGGCGACGCTTGTTGCGGCGAGGGCGTGCGGGATAGAGAACGTGTACCGTGTGGGCGGGGCGCAGTCGATAGCGGCGATGGCGTACGGGACGGCGAAGGTGCCGAAGATGGACAAGGTGATAGGGCCGGGCAGCTCTTATGTTGCGGCGGCTAAAAGGATATTGTTCGGAGTGGTGGACGTGGGAGTGCCGGCTGGGCCGAGCGAATCGATAATACTGGCGGACGAGACGACGGACCCGGATATAGCGGCGGCGGACTTGCTGATAGAGCAGGAGCACGGGCCGGATTCCACCGCGCTGCTGGTGACGGACAGCGAGGCGCTTATCCGGGAAGTGTCGAAGCGGATGCCGGCTCTGGTGAAGAGGCTGCCGGAGCCGAGGCGGACGTTTGCGACGCGCGGTCTTGGGGCGGAAGGTTTCGGAGGCGCGGTGCTGACGCGCAACCTCGCTCAATCGATAGCGTTCGTGAACGAGTTCGCGCCGGAGCACCTTGAGGTTCTGGTGTTCGACCCGGTCGAGGCGGTGAACGGGATAAGGAACGCGGGAGAGATACTTATCGGGCCGGACACGCCGATAACGCTGGGGAATTTCAATCTGGGGATAGACGCGATATTGCCGACTGGCGGGTTCGCTAGGACTTTTTCGTGCGTGTCGGTGTTTGATTTCCTGAAGAGGACGTCGATCGGATACGCGACGCCGACGGGGTTCGACGCGCTGGCGCCGGGGGCGCTGACGCTGGCGAATTACGAGGGGTTCCCGGCGCACGCGCAGGCGGTGAAGATAAGAATGGAAGCGCGGAAGGCGGAGAAGGCGCGGGCGAAAGCTGCGAAGAAAAAGGCGTTGACCAAGAAAACTGGAAAGAAAAAATAACTCGCGGGCGGCGAGACCCTGCGGGGAGCGCCCGGACGGAGGCGGATGATGGCTGGAAAAACGAATATGATAACTGTGAAGCGGGAGACCAACGAGTCCAAGATAGTCTTGAAGCTTGGGCGCGGCGCGCGGGACGCCGACTTCAAAAAGAAGATAAACACGCCGTTGCAGTTCTTCAACCACATGTTGGAGACCATCTCTTGGCGCGGGTGCGTGAACCTCGAAGTGGAAGTGGACATGCCGGACTTCAAGCTGACGCACGTGATATGCGAGGATGTGGGGCTGTCGCTGGGAGAGGCGTACAGGGAGATGTTCATGAGGGAGTTGGAGGGCGGAATAAACGGGAGCGGAAGCGCGGTGGCGTGCATAGACGAGGCGATGTGCCGGGCGGTGGTGAGTTTCGAAGACCGCGCGCTGTTCGTGGCAGGGGACGCGCTGAGGGAGAGAGGGGAACTGGTGGAGGACATGCAGCAGGCGGACCTGTTGACGTTCATCGACGGGTTCGCGCAGGGGGCGAGGGCGACGGCGCATCTCGACCTGCTGCGGGGGGACAATCCGCACCATGTCTGGGAGAGCGCGTTCAGGGCGTTCGCGGAAGCGTTGCGGGCGGCGTTCGAGCCGTGCCCGTGGCGCGCGGGGACGACTCCCGGCGTGAAGGGAAAAGTCTTGCTCAAGAAGGATTGAGGCGGGAGCGGGGGCGGACGGGCGTATCCATGGCGACTCAGGCCGACAGGGACAAATTTCATAAGATAGACACCGTGATATTCGATATGGACGGCGTGATAACGGGCGAAGCCGAATACTGGTCCGCCGCCGACCACACCGTTCTTGAGTTGCTGTACAGCAAACAGTTCGTCGGGTTGATCGACGACACGATGTTGAGCGTGCTGCACAAATCGGGCGCGCCGGTGGCGTTCGAGCATTTCGTGTCGCCCGCTTTCATAGCGCTGCTGAGGAACAACGGGATAAACACGAATTGGGATCTGGCGTATTTTTCGTTCGCGTTGTATCTGATTGAATTGATTGCGGAGGCGCAGCCGAGGAGGGACGCCGGGGCGCTTTTCGAGAAGCCGTTCGCGCCGGAAACGCTCTCTGTTTTCGGAGCTATGCTGCCGGAGCGAAGGATGACGCTGGAGAAGATGGATTCGCTGGGCGCGTATTTCATGTCGTTCGTCAGGAAGAGGATGAAAGAGGCGGCTGCGAACGGAGGGGCGGACGACCCGGCGAAGAGGGCGGCTGCGTTTGTCAAGCGCGTCAACGAGTGGAGGTTGGAGAGGACGGGGCTGAGCGCGCCGGAGTTTGAGAGGCGAGGCCCGATGTGGGACTTGGTAGTCGCGCTGTTCCAAGAGCGGTACCTAGGAGACCTCTTGTACCTGAAGGACAACGACAGCCGGATAAGCGCCATTCCGAAACTTGGGACGATACAGTACGAGGTTCCGGTGATTCCGCTCGGGGGGATACTGTCGGGGTTGTCTTTGCTGAAGGAAGCGGGCATGAAGTTCGGAATAGCCACCGGGCGGCCGTACGACGAGATAATGATACCGCTGAAGAGTTGGGGGCTGTATCATTTTTTCGACCCGCGCCACATATCGACGCACAGGGAGATACACGAGGCGGAGAAGCATCTGTCCGCGCAGGGGCGGCCGGCGTCTATTGCTAAACCGCATCCTTACGTGTATCTGCGCGCGATACATCCGGACGCCTCGATAGACGAGCTTTTGGAGATGCCGTTGCCGCTGCCGAAGGAGCTTGGGGAGCGGACGCTCATAGTGGGGGATTCGCTGAGCGACTTGATAGCTGCGAGGACGATGGGCGCGAGGTCGGCGGTGGTTCTCACAGGGATAAAGAGCCTTGAAGCGGTCGAACAGATGCGCGCGCTCGACCCCGATTTCATATTGGAAGATGTGTCCCGCTTCGAAGACCTGTTTTAATATCTGACACAATCAATTCAACCATATAAGTTTCTAGCGCGGGGATTTTTTAAGTAGTCCTCCCTGAAAAAGTGTAAAAGAATCGTTGTAAAAGGGTTTACACCAAAAAGCATCCAAAATAGAATTGCAAGAAAGAGAAGTAAAAGCCCCGAAAGCTGGTGATTTATGATCCCGAAAAGGCCGCCGCAAGAGAC
>JAKQBV010000617.1 GCA_029573925.1 bacterium | reverse complement strand
ACCATTACAAGACCGCCATCTATTTCCACTGCGGCGGTCTCGACCTGTATCCGAAATTCAATCCGTGAAAGGAATCAACATGCGCTCCGGCCTTGTACACAATATGTTGCGGTTACCCACTCAAAACCCGGATGCGCGTCTAATATTAAAAGATGAGCCAATCGAAGCGGCATTTGGTTTTCGACTAAATGAGATAAATGAACACAAAAAAATCTACGAACATTATTCTAAAGATTATGCTGACTACCTGAACGAACTAGGAGAAATGAACTCTGGACTTGAAAGAGAAATTGAATCTGCAAATTTAACTTCCAGCAGCAAAAAAAGAGTAAAAGCACTCGGGAATCAATTAAATTATCAACAAGAATGCGATAGAATCGATGCCAAGCACAATTCTGACCATTTCAGAAATGAATATAAGAAATCGTATCGTGATTTCTGCATGATCACACACGGCAAAAGAGGGCCGGATGATTTGTTTATCTATGAAAGCGGAGATATTCGACTGGTGAATATAGACCCCGTTCCAAGAGTGCATATCCGTGCGATAAAGGAAACGCTCGATTTGATGACATTAATACTTTTAACAGGAGCTGCTATAGTTGAAGTTGATGGAAAACAAGCGGATGGTTTGTGTCAGCAATGCATAAGCATTAGGGAAAGAATGCAACAATATTTTCATGACTACCAATGAAACACAGGCAGTCGCGCAGTTGAAAATATTGCATGTGTGAAGAAGGGTTTATGTTTGTTTTGCTTTGGAGTGCGACAATTCATTGTCGCTTTCATATAAGCGACTTCAGTCGCTTATCAAAATAAAGGCGATGAATCGCCTTTATCTAAAAGCGGCGATTAATCGCCGCACTCCAAATTGCGCAGTTTCAATCACTTAGTTTGCGCGATACTCAAGGTTGTTTTTGACAGCGGCGAACGATATGAGGCGCTTTTTTTGCAATAATGATAACAATAGGGCGTTTTATAAGGGAGCGATACGCGGATGTTTACGGAACGGGGAGCGGACAACGAGGCGAGGATATCGATCAGGGAGTTTTTCCGGAGGTATCCGGTGGTGTTGCCGCTTGCGGCGGTCACGCTGTCGGCGGACCTTTGCTACAAGATGATGATCCCGTTGGTTCCGCTGTTGTTTGCGGGCAGGGGATGGTCGAAGGTGCTGGCCGGGGCGGCGCAGTCTGGGTTCGTGTTGTCGGAGACGGCGCTGAAGCCGATCACGGGCGGGCTGGGCGACCGGGTGAAGCGGACGAATCTTGTGATGCTGAGCCTCGCGGTGGGGATGGTGACGCCGTTTTTTTACGCGAAAGCGCAGGGGCCGGGAGCGTTTCTGGCGCTGAGGCTGATAGACGGGGCGGGGGCCGCCGCGCTGTGGCCGGCGATTATCGCCCTGTTCGCGGACGCGACGGACGAGAAGCACCGCGCAACCGCGATGAGCGTTTTTACCATCTGCATGTTGTGCAGCCTCGGCATAGGGTTCACGCTGGCCCCGCTGATTAAAGCGACGTTCGGCGACTATGAGCACGTGTTCGCGACTATGAGCCTGCTGATGGTGTGCGCGATGATTCTGACGGTGTGGTCGTCGAAGAGAATAGGCAGGGCGGTGAAGGCGGGGGTGGACAGCAAGGCGCGCGCCGCCGACCCGGCGACGATGACGCAGAATCTGAAAAAGCTCCTGACTGACTGGCCGGTTCTGGGGCAGCTTGTCACGCTTATTTTCATAGCGTTCATGCAGATGATGGGAACGAGCATGGTGACGCACACGACGTTTTTCTTCCTGTTCGACGAGTTGGGGTGGGAGGAGAAGGATTTGTGGTATGTGATACCGCTGGCGGGGGCCGGGATAGCGCTGATTGCGTTGCCGGCGGGCCGGTTGGCTGATGTTGCGGGAAGAGAGGCGGCGGTGAAAGCGTCGATGGCTATTTCCGCAGTCTGTCTTGGTTTGATGGCGCTGGTGAGGGAGCCGTGGACGCTTGCGTTGGCGGCGGCAGGGTATGGGCTGGCGTTCGTGGTGGGAGCTCCGGCATGGATGGCGCTTGTGACGCGTGGCGAGTGGGCGGGGCTTCGCGGGGCTGTTCTGGGAGTTGTCACGGCGTTTCAGGGAGCGAGGGCGGCAATCGGTCTAGATCGGAAGAGC
>JAKQBV010000616.1 GCA_029573925.1 bacterium | reverse complement strand
ACCATTACAAGACCGCCATCTATTTCCACTGCGGCGGTCTCGACCTGTATCCGAAATTCAATCCGTGAAAGGAATCAACATGCGCTCCGGCCTTGTACACAATATGTTGCGGTTACCCACTCAAAACCCGGATGCGCGTCTTATTCTTTCCATTCTCATTTCAGCAATGCAAGGCTTGCCGCCATAACGGCCATTCCGGCGATAATGCCGAATATCGGCGCATGTTCCGATTCGTAAGACTTTGCCACAGGAACGATTTCATCGACGGATATAGCGGTCATGATCCCGGCAACGGCGGCCAGCATGATGCCGAGCGCGGCGGTCGTTAGCAAAGGCATCAGAGCCACTGCCGCGATGAGCGCCCCAAGCGGCTCGAACAACCCGGAATAAAACGACCACAGAAACGCCTTGCGGCGGCTGCCCGTCGCCTCGTACACCGGCACGGTTATCGCCAGCCCCTCCGGGATATTGTGGATGGCCACCGCCACCGCTATCGCCGCTCCCAGACGATAGTCTTCCAATGCCCCGGCGAACGTAGCCATCCCCTCAGGGAAATTGTGTATCCCGATTCCGACCGCCATCAACAGCCCCGTCCGCTCCAAATTCAACTTGTTTTTCATGCTGTCCGGGTGGTCGTGCTGGCCGATGTAGTCGTGCGGAATCAGCAAGTCTATGAGAAAATACACGATCATGCCCGCGAAAAACGCCATGTAAGCGTTCGCGCCGCCCGCTTTCTGCGCGCCTAGCGGCACAAGCTCCATGAACGACACCCACAACATGACTCCCGCCGATAACCCAAGCGTGAACGCCATGAATTTAGGCCCCGGCTTTCTTACCGCCAGCCCCAGAACCGCGCCTATCGCTGTGGCCATGCCCGCAAACGCCGTGAGCGTCAGCGCGGATATAACTCTCTCGTCGAACATACCGCCATTTTACCAGAACTCGACAGCGCAACACGAATCTCCACCTAAAAAACCGCGCCCCCTCTTCCCAAAATTGACAGTAAAAAACAGCTGCGCTATTATTCCTCTGCCGATATTGAATCCGGAGGAAACAGATTGACAGCTAGGCGACTCGACGCAGAAATAGTTCCGCTGGCGGAAAACAAATCCCGCCGTTGCTCGCAACTTTGCTCCGTTCGCTTGCGAGACAACTATTATCTTTTCATCCACCACGACTCAAAGTCGCCTGATCCTCCCGGAATAATCAAGCCCGACGGCGCTCTCAGGACTATGGTCGGCTCCTCCCCTCTGTCTCCCGACCTCTCGACAGCCAGAAATATTCCAAGACTCACCCACGCCGGAACCGCCCCATCTGTCATCAGACTTTCAGACACCCGCGCTCTAGCTATTGATAACAGATGGCTGGTCTATAACTGGCTCGGCGAGCCTGATGTCCAACTCCTCAGAGAAAGCGAACTTGTCGCCGTTCTTGTCGGAGCCTGTTCAGTTGTTATCGACTGTTCGGGAGAAAAACCCCTTTTCGGCATTCCGAAGTTTATTCGCGCTCCACACTATCCTGTCGTCTCAAGTTATGACGCTCCGGTCGTTCTCGACGACGGCTCAATTTTATGCCCTGTCGACTACGATGCCTATTGCACCCAGATACCCGATAAACCATGGGAATCCGTAATAATGAAAGCCGATAAGGATTGCTCGAACTGGAAACTTTACTCCGAGATTTTCATGCAGAAAGACAACCCCGACATGCCCCCGATGTGCCGTCCTTCCGTCAAGCGCGCCGCTGACGGCAGCCTGATTTGCGCAATGCTCGGAGCGGATGAAAGACAACAAATTTATATTTTGGTTTCAAATAATGAAGGAAAAACTTGGAGCCTGCCCACACCCTCCGGATTCAGCGGAACCACTCATTCATTGATCCCGCTCGCCGACGGCCGCCTTCTGATAGCCTATACCGACTGTCAAGCTCCTTTCGGAATTCACATTCGTGTCAGCGAAGACTCCGGCAGGACTTGGCCGGACTCGGAATGCCGCCTTCTTGATGACTCTTCCGTTTCAGGAGACTGCGGCTGGACTCGCGGATTTCAGTTGGACGACAGCTCCGTCTTCATTTCATACTACGTAACCGGTAAGAAAAAAACTACCTCCATCTTAGGCGCTGTTTTTCAAGTCTGACCTATCTTCATCTCGTCTCAATTTCGCTAATCTTGTCGCCGGGCTTCTAAAATCTATTTGCTTGCTTCAATCCGTCTTCTTTCGCATCATCGCGCGAAAGAAATAAATTTTACCATTGCGCAAATATCTTGCTTTTTTGCCTTTGTTGTTATTTAAGAGTTTCTCCTCCTTCTGTCCACTTGTCCAACATGTTTGTCAATAGCTAATTATTGGTTTAATTACTATCATATTGCTATATTTCTACATCGGCTTGCTCCGCTAGGCATTTCGTTATAACTCTTTTCCCATCACTAGACACGCCCACTTTGCTTGATTCAATGCTTTGTCCATTTATGGAATGCAACACCGGTCCGCGCCGCTCTTCGTTATTTTGCCATATAGCAATGCTTTTTCCTGAAACCTTGCGGAGAGCCTTTTTCTTCTATCCGTAATCTCTTTATTCAGACATGCAACAAAGCATAACGCAGATGTTTTATTCTTTTTAATAAAAGCATATTTAAATATATCATGCTTCATGATTTTTGCGTGTTCACAGCGCTTCAGGCGGCTATTAGACATGCGAACACCGTTTTCAGCATTATGTCCATTTCAATTATTCCTTTATAAATACTCTTTTTTAGATTTGCAGAAAGATTTTATAGCATATGTTTTAGTTGTTGCGACATCTTGTCCGCTCAATATCGGTTTTCATTTTTTTTCACGTCTCGCGTTATTGCGAAAATTGCTTGCCAGATATTTTAAGAATGTTTTTCGCCTGATATATATCTGGCTGGACATCATATCATACCGTTGTCTTTTGTAAGTAAAAGGCGCTGCACGGATTATTCAATCAATAAAAACAAATATTAACAAAGCAAAATCTCGTTTGCTGCAGTATTGCGCGCTTGATTCTCGGCCTGAATAAATTCTATTAAAAGCGCCAAGATCAATTGCGGCGACACAAGAGCCTGTTCCGGTCACTCGCATTCAAAGGCCCCTGCATACGTCAATTTGCTCAGCGCATCATCCCAAGAAATGTGTCGTAACACGGAACGTGGCCAACGTGTTATTATGCTCGGAAGTTAATAGCCTATTATTTTGGATAAAGAAAACAATATCATTGGACATCGCCGACTCTCCTGCTCTTCGGCTTGCTTTTCTTTTTTGATAATTGTCGCGCAAGAAAAAAGGCGGAAGCATTTATTGCCACCGCCTTGTATCTTATGAATTTGACTAATATTCGACGATCGAAATGAAGCTAATTTGCGGCGTAAGCCTTCATCACAGAAATCTGGCCTTGCCGCGAGAAATCAATAGACTCGGCGAGCAGGCGCATGGCCTCCTGAGGCGCGTGGAAGCCCATTGAATTCTCAGACGAAACATAATCGAGACGCCATTGAGCTTTGCGCTGGAGGGCAAGAGCGGGCGCGAGATCGCTGTCCGAAGCTCCGGCATTTTTTGCCGCGATGATAGCGTCGAGCATTTCGGTGTAAGCTTTGGCGGCCTCTGTCATGAGGGTATATGTCTTATCCTGAATATTATCAACGCGGGCTTTAATTTCGGTTTCCGAAATATTGTGGCAAGGCTGGCAGGCGCGGTTGATGTTAAGCAGAGGGCTGCGCACCCAGTG
>JAKQBV010000615.1 GCA_029573925.1 bacterium | reverse complement strand
GGTGCGAAAACGCATCATTGTGGCCACGTCGTCCATCCAGTCGATTTTCCTTCTGGCGATAACGGCTCTGACGTTTTACAATCTGCTCTCGCCGTGGACGATGATACTGCTTACGATGTTCTATTTTGCGGTGAACGGAGCGTCGCTTCCCGCGTGGAACAGCCTGATGGGAGACCTGACGACTGCGGAGTCGAGAGGCAAGTATTTCGGGAGGCGGAACGGGCTTTCGCAGCTTATCTCCTTCGCGGCGATATTCGCAGGTGGACTGATACTGCAACAGTATGACAACAGAGACAACGCTAGGCTTGGATTCACGCTGGTGCTGGCCGCCGCCCTTCTGTGCAGGCTCGGCTCGATATATTCGCTGTCCCGCCATTTCGAAGCCCCATACAGGAAAGACGAGGACTCGTATTTCAGCTTCTGGCAGTTCATAAAGAGGACGCCACAGTCGAACTTCGCTCACTTCGTGCTGTTCGTGGCGTTCATGAGCCTGTCCGTGCAGTTGGCTGCTCCGTTCTTTGCGGTGTACATGTTGCGCGACCTCGGATTCAGCTATCTGCAATACACGATAGCGCAGGGCGTGTTCACCGCGTCGCAGTTTCTGGCGATGAGAAGATGGGGGCCGTTTGCGGACAAATACGGCAACCGCCTTGTTCTGCGAATAACCAGCGCGATAATCCCCGTCGTGCCCCTGTTGTGGTTCCTGTCCGTTGATTTTTATTTCATCGTGGTCATCCAGATAGCCGCCGGGCTTGCGTGGGCGGGATGGTCGTTGGCGACGGCTAACTTCCTGTTCGACGCCGTGACGCCGCCCAAGCGCGCCCGCGCCGCCGCTTACCTCAACTTCTTCAACAGCTTGGGCATCTGTATCGGCTCTCTGTCCGGGGCGGCGCTTGCCGTCTCCGCCCCTCCCGCCATCGCCTCTGGAGCCGTCACCATAATCTACGCCTCCCCGCTTCAACACATATTCCTCATCTCGTCCGGGCTTCGTTTCGTCTTCGTCTTCCTGTTCATGGCGACAGTGCGTGAAGTTCGAAAGGTGGATCAGCCCGTCCAGAGAGACATGTTCACCGTGCTTTCCCACATCCGCCCGTTCGCCGGACTCCGACACGACCCATACACCGGCTCCGGCGACCATAAAAAAGAGCCGGAATAGAGGGAGCCGACATGAAAACAACGACAGCTATAGCGATGGCTGCGGCAGCGTTGCTCGCAGTAGCAAGCGGAACTGCCCGCGCGACAGAACGGACGGCGCTCCCGCAGATAATCCCCGCCCCCGCGCGAGCCGAATTCTGCGATGGGACGTTCAAATTCTCGCGTGACACGATAATCATTGCGTCAGAAGAGGCGGCAACCGCGTCGGCAGTCCTAGCAGGATACTTCGGCGCTAAAGGCGCGGCGGCGCTTCCAGCAGGCTCAGACTGTCCGCCGGGCGCGGATTGCGTCTCGCTGCGGATAGACACTTCGCTTGCGGCGAACGGGCCGGAAAGTTACGAGTTGCGCGTCTCCCCGGAAGGCGCAGAGTTGCGCGCCCCGGCTCCGGCGGGTCTGTTCTACGCGGCTCAGACCCTCCGCCAGATGCTGCCTCCCGAGCCGGGACTCGCCGCCTCTCTGCCGTGCGTAAAAATATCGGACGCCCCGCGTTTCCGCTGGCGCGGCCTCATGCTCGATGTGTCCAGACATTTCTTCCCTAAAGAGTTCGTGTTCAGGATGATGGAAGCGATGGCGGCGCTCAAAATGAACACCCTGCACATTCACCTGACAGACGACCAAGGGTGGCGGCTGGAGATAGACGCGTTTCCGGCGCTGACCAAGACAGGGGCATGGCGCGCGGCAAGCTCGCCTGCGGACGAGCTATCGATGTCCCCCGCAGGCCCGGCTCACGGCGGTTTCTACACGAAAGAGGACATGCGGGAAATCATCCGTCGCGCCGCCGAACTCCACATAACCATCGTGCCTGAAATCGAGATGCCCGGTCACGCCGTCGCCGCCATAGCTTCCGTCCCCGGCCTCTCCTGCAAAAACGAACGGCTAAAAGTTTCAACCCGCTGGGGCGTTCACAAGGACGTCTACTGCGCGGGCAGCGAACGAGTCTTCGAGTTTCTCGAAACGGTCCTCGCCGAAGTGGCGGAACTGTTCCCCGGCGAGATTATCCACGTGGGCGGAGATGAAGTTCCGAAACACAACTGGAGGCAATGCCCAAAATGTCAGGAGCGAATCCGGGCCGAGGGCCTTGCGAACGAAGAAGAGCTTCAGGGCTGGTTTATGAAAAGAATCGAGAACTTCCTCGAATCTCGCGGCAAGCGCATCATCGGCTGGGACGAGATAGTCGAGGGAGGGCTGCCGCCGCGCGCGGCGGTGATGAGCTGGCGGGGAATGGAAGGCGGGATCGCCGCCGCCCTAGAAGGCCACGATGTCGTTATGAGCCCGACATCTCACTGCTACTTCGACTACATGCAGGCTGAGACTGGCGAGCCTCGGAGAGTGGGCAGGCCGATAGAGTTGGCGAAAGTGTACGGTTTCGAGCCTGTGCCCCCCGCTCTGGCCGGAACCCCGGCGGCGGAACGGATTATCGGCTCTCAGGGCAACATCTGGACAGAATACATCGACACCGAGGAAATGGCCGAATATATGACATGGCCTCGCGGCGCGGCGCTGGCGGAAGTCGCATGGACTACGAAAGAGACGAAAGATTACGCGGGATTCCTCGCGCGGCTGGAAAGACTGCTACCGCATTTCGACGCAATGGGAGTCAATTACAGGCGGCCCGGCCCGGAAGACGGCGCGAATGCTCGCTTCTAAATTGATTTTTTCGTTATAAAACCGTTATAAAACCCAGTTTGGCCGCTTTCGCCTCCATTTCCAACTCATGCGATTTTTTTCCGGCGCTTCATTTTTCGCATGTTTAATGTTAATCTAAACTTCTGGCGAATAATGATTATGACAAAGAACATAACAAGAAGAGTAAAAATGAATGGCGCGCTCGCGCGCGCGGCGGCGCTTGCGCTTGCTCTGACAGCGGTTCTCTCCGGTTGCGCAAATCAAGACCCACGGCTGGAACCCGCTAGACAGAAAACAGGCTCGGCGTGGCTTTCGTTCAGGGGAAATGCGCCCGAAGCCACAGGCGTCGCGGTTGACACCCTCGCGCCTCCTCTGGCCGAGATGTGGAACTACGACGCCGGCGGAGCCGTCCGCTCTTCTCCAGCCGTCAAGGACGGGATAGTCGTCTTCGGCTCCGCTGACAACGCAGTCCACGCCCTGAACGCCGACACCGGAGAAAAACTTTGGCGGCACGAGACGGGAGACGACGTTATCGCTTCCCCTCTCATCGTCGGCGAATACGTCTTCATCGGCTCGTTCGACAAGAAATTCTACAAGCTGGAATTGAGGTCGGGAAAAGTCGCCGGCAGTTTCGAGGCGCGCGCTCCGATTAAGGGCGGCGCGGTGGCCGACGGCGTAAAGGTTTACTTCGGCGCGCACGACAAACGGATATATGCCCTCGACATAGAAACCCTGCTTCCGGCATGGATAGTGGAGACGGAGGACTGGGTGGAGGCCGCCCCGGCGGTGGTGGACGGCGTCGTATATTGCGGCTCGGACGACGGGGCAATGTACGCCATAAGCTCCGAGACGGGCGATATCCTCTGGAGGCACGTCACGAAGCAAAGCGTGTACTCGACTCCGGTAGTCGCCTTCGGACGCGTCTATTTCGGCTCTTGGGACGGAAACATGTTTTCGCTCGACGCCCGCACGGGCCGAGCGTTATGGAAAACAAAAATCGACGAACAGGTGTCCGCCTCGGCTGCGCTCGCAGGCGATATCTTGGTGACGGGCGGGATGTTCGATGGAACCCTAGTTGGACTCGATAGATTGTCGGGCAAAATCCTTTGGAGCTTCAAAGTCATGGGCGGGTTCGACGCCGGGCCGGTCGTCTCCGGCGACCTCGCATACGTCGGCTCGACCGACCAGTACCTGTACGCGGTGAATGTAAAGACTGGCGAGATAGTCTGGAAGAAGCTGATGAAAGGCATGATGAGAGGGTCGGTCGCGGTAGCGGACGGCGTTCTATACGCAGGCACGCAAAGAGGCAGAGTCGCCGCCATGACGACGGCGCGCTGAGACAAATAAAAATCAACCCGGCGGCCGCGCGGCGCGGAGCCGGATAAAGAGTAAAACTGAACCGAGGCGGGATGCAAAAGGCCGCCCGAAGGAGAAATCGAGATGTCTAACGGAGCTTCGACTCAATCAATCAGAAATCTACAGCCGGGCGAATACCTGTGCCTGCAGGGCGAGGACAGCAACGAGATTTTCGTGCTGCGGTCCGGGTCTCTGCACATATACGTGGTGGACTCGGACGGACCGGGAGCTGTCAGGCCGGAGCGGGTTGACTCGGAAGGCATGCTGGTCGGCGTGGTGGACACGGCGGGCGCGTTCATAGGCGAAATCGGCGCAATCCTCCGCGAGCCTCGCTCCGCCTCCATCAGAGTCTCCGACGACGGCCCCGCTCAGGTCATGGTCATAGACCTGCGCGGCAAAGGCTTCGACGCCACCGTCATGCAGAATCCCAAGATCGGATTCTCCCTGTCGAAAACCATCGCCCAGCGCCTCGGCATGACCAGCCACAGCATCAACAGAATCGACTCCCTGTCTCTGAAAGCGAAAGGGTTCCTCGAAGAGACCGCCCGCGCGCTGTACGAGATGATAGACGAGCTTGACAAGGCGGCCCAAGCCGCACAGAAAGAACTTCCCCTTCTGGCGGAAGCCAAACAGATGGAGCCTTGCCAGATAGGCCGCATGGTCTCCAAGTACGGCTCGCTTCCGATGGACATTTACGGGACTCTCGGAGTTCCCTTCTCCGCGCACCACACGATATACCACAACAGGATATACCAGAAAAAGGCCGGCGGAGAGCCTGCGCCCCAACCTGCCGGAGACCCGAAGCCCGGCGTGGCCGCCTTCAACCCCGGCGACGTCATCTGCCCGGACAAGAGCATCGACAAGAGCATGTACTTCCTGCTGGCGGGCAAACTTGAAGTGTTCGTCGGCATGAGAGCCATCGAAACGCTTCAGGAAAAAGGAGCCATATTCGGAGAGAACGCTATATTCGGAGAACTCGAAAGAAGCAGCGGCGTTCGCGCCCTCACCGAAGTCCACGCAATGCCGGTTCCGGCGGCTCAAATTGAGCCTTACATGATGAAGAAGCCGCCGCTGGTCGTTCACACCCTGAAGATGTTCGCCAAACGGCTTCCGCTCCTGAACGCCACCATGATGAAGTCCGCCCAGCAGATGAGCCAGCTCGTGTCCCTGCTCGGCAACGGCCCGGAAGGCTGTCTGACCGCCCTCGAAGCCTTGGCCCCTCGCATTAAGTCCGAGACCGCCGACCTCGGAGACGCCGCCGCCCCCTTCGCCGCGAAAGCCGAGTCATTGCTCTCCGACCTCGCCTCAGGCTTCGAGATGATAAATCAGGAGTACGAACAGATTTGCTCGGACACCGGGTTCAGGCCGAAGTCATACGGCGGAGCCGATTCCGCGCAGCCGTTCGCCGCCCCCAAATTCAACTTCGCCACCAAAATCGAGGAGCTTGAGACCCTCGATTCGGAACATATAAACTTCGTGCTCAACCCGAAAAAAGACCAGTTCCGCGCTTGCAGCGTGGAGTTCGGCCACATCGAGCTTCTCAAGCAGGCGAAAGTGGCCGAGGCCTCTTGGAACGAATTCATTTTCGGTCGCATCATCAACTATGGCGAATCTTTCCCTAGCCAGTTCCTCGTTTTCGATATGACCCCCGGCGCCCAGAATTTCGACCGCGACTACGTGTTGCGCTCCCTGCAGTTCTTCGTCGAGCGCGCCGAGCAGGAAGTCGCCCTCGTTTACAAAGAGGGAGCCATCTGCGAGGTCATGCACATACCAGACCACATCAGCGTCGAGGGCGAAGAAGTCGCGGACGAATCAGTTATCAATGAGATCATCGCCGCCTTCCGCAAAGACCCAAGCGACCGCGAGAACCTTGCCAAACTCAACGCCCTCTACTGGGACATGATAATCGGCGTGGTGCAGAAGAAACTGCCGCGCGTCAAAGACAACATCATCCCCTTCGAGGAAAAAGACCTGCAACTCATCAACTTCGGCCTGCTCGACCCCGAATTCCTCCGGGACGACTCAAATGTGCCCGCACAGATGGCCGAGGACAAAAAGTTCTCTCCGGGCGAGGGACATCCCCTCGGATACATCTACCTCACCGACATGCTTCAGGACGTTTACAAACAAGCTTTCGGGCAGAATGAACTCGACAAGCTGGAAGAGGACAAAAAGAAGTCGGAGGCCGAATACAAGGCCTGCCAAGACAGGATAAGGGCCATTGTGAAGGGCCGCTCGGACATGGTGATGTCGTTCCCCGGCGGCCAGAACGCCGCCAAGTTCGTCCAGCAGCTTGACGGCATCGTCGTCAAGACCGCCGTGCTCGACAGGAAAATGAAATCCGGCCAGTCGATAACCATGGACGAGCGCGAGAAGATAAAACAGATTAAAAACATGAAGACCCAGATCGCCGCCCACATCATGAAGTATCTGACAACGCTCAAGGGCCGCGTCTCTGAAGACCAGTTGACCCAGTTCCGCACAATCGGAGAAGAGCTTGAGGGCCGCGTCCTCGAAGAGCTTAAACTGCAGGACGAGCTTGCCAAAAAAACTCAGAAAATCAACGACCACATCCGCGCCATGAAAACGATGTCCATCAAGCAGAAAGAGAACGTCTACAAAAACGAGATAATCAGGATAAAGAAGTACGTGCTGATGACCGCCAAGAAATGCAAGATGGACCCTGCCTCAGTGCTCGTCGGCGTAAAGGACATCGCCACGAAAACAAGAGTGCGCGACATCATCAACCTGTTCCTCGCCGACAACGTGGACCCGGAGATATTCGACCCGGCGCAGACCCGCATCAAACAACTAGGGCTGCCGACCGTCATGCTCGTGCCCGGCAGCGGCAACTCCGTCTATGACTGGGAAAAACACATGTTCATCGTCCCGCTTATCCCCGAAAAAACGCTCGACGAGTCCATCGCCAACGCGTTCGTAGAGTTCCACTGGGATATGGACGAGGACAAGAGCTTGCGCGAGAGCTACGGCGAAATGAAGATTTACAAGAAACTCTCGATAACGAAACTCAAACAGCAGCTAACCAAAGACTATCTCGTGTGGGCCACACAGGAATCCAAGGGCTGGAAGAAACTGGACAAAGAAGTGCGCCCGTGGTTCCAAGTGAAGATAGGCAAACAGAAGCTCGACAAGGTGTGACGGGGCCGGAGAAGGCGCGCCGCTCCTCGCAAGGCTTTTAGACATGAAATACTCAGAAGCCATCGCCTACTTGGACAACTTCTCCAACTGGGAAAAACGCGCCCACAAACTCAAAGCCAGATTCACCCTGACCCAGATACGCTCTCTGATGAGCATGATGGGAAACCCGCAGCGCTCGATCAAAGCCGTCCACATCGCCGGCACGGTGGGCAAAGGCTCGGTCTGCCACATGCTGGAATCGGTGGCGCGCGCAGCCGGTTACTCCACCGGGCTGTACACCTCCCCTCACCTCAACGACATCCGAGAGCGCGTCAGGTTCGACGGCGAGATGATATCGAAAAAAGCGTTCGGGGAGGCCGTCGGCAGAGTGGCGGAGTTCGCGGGCCGGGATTTTGAAAAATACACCTATTTTGAGATAATCACCGCGGCGGCCATCGGCGAGTTCGCCGCTCGCGGCGTGGACATCGCCATTATCGAGACCGGCCTCGGCGGCAGGCTCGACGCCACCAACATAGTCGAACCTCTCGTCTCGGTGATAACCACCATCGGCTGGGACCACCAGCACGTTCTAGGCAACAGGATGACCGACATCGCAAGAGAAAAGGCGGGGATAATCAAGAGCGGGGGAAAAGCGGTCTCCGCGCCACAGCGCGCCCCAGCCGCCCGCGTCCTCCGCGAGGTTGCCGAAAAGAAAAACGCCTCGCTCTCCTTCGCCGCCCCCAAACGCCTCGTGACGGCTGTCCCCAACGCCTGCGACAGAGCTATCTTCAGGGCGCGCCCCAAAGGCCTTCCCAAGTTCGACGTCCTCCTGCCTCTCGAAGGCGAATTCCAGAAGATTAACATGTCGGTGGTAATAGAGACGGTGGACGCCCTCCGCTCCTCCGGGTTCTACATCGATTCCGAAGAGATGAAGCGCGGGTTTGAAAGCATGGAGTTCCCCGGCAGGATGGAGCTTGTGCGTCCTTCCGCCGGAGGGCCGGACGTGCTGCTGGACGGCGCTCACAACGAGACCGCCGCCCGCGCGCTGGCGCGCCACCTGTCCGACAGGCCGTCGAAACCCAAGATAGCCCTCGTCGTCTCCATGATGAAGGACAAAGACGCAGAAAGCGCCCTCAGAGAACTGCGCGCCATCAGCGGCGAAATCGTCGTCGCCGGCCTGCCTTACGACAGGGCTTGGGAGCCGGAGCCTCTGGCGAAAATAGCCTCCATCCACTTCAAGAAAGTCCGCTCCGCCCCCGATATCGCTGCCGCTCTTAAAAAAGCAGCCGAAACCGCCGGCGCGAACGGCCTCGTCTGCGTCACCGGCTCCCTGTACGCCGTGGCAGCCGCAAAAGAAGTCCTTGCTTAACCTTCCCCGCGCTCTTCCTCCCGCAAGCATAAACGCGGTTTTCACCACGAAGACACAAAGACACGAACTTCCGTCCGCGCGCCCGCGCGCGAAATACTTGAAATGGCTTTTTCTATTAGCTATATTATGCGGTGAACCGCCGCTCTACATTCATGCGCGAGGCAGAAAATGGCGACTAAGAAAACCACCGCTAAGACCCCTGCGGGCAACCCCGCTACTAAAAACGCCAAGGATGCGAAAACAACTAAGAACGCGCGCCCGGCGAAAACGGCGCAGAAATCCGTCGAACCGAGAAAATCCGTCCCCGCCAAAACTGCGAAAACAAAGCCCGAGACCGCTGCTCCCGCTATAAAGAAATCCGGCGCGAAAAAATCCGCGCCTGAACAACCGGCAAAGAAACCTCCGAAACCCGCTCCTGTAAAAAAGAAAAATGAATCAGCGGCTCCCGCTCCCGCGGCTAAACAGAAAAAAAACTCGCCTCCCGACGTCCCTGCCGCTCCGGCCCAACCCGTCAAAATCCCCCCCATTCAGGAAATCGTCGAACTGCGCCGAAAAACTCACCGCGAGATTTTTATGAAATGCCTCGAAAAGAAGATTCTGTCCGCCATCGACTCTTGGGACAACGAGGTCGAAGAGCCGGAAATCGAAACGGAAGAAGCCGAAGAAGAAATCGACTGACAACCTGCGGCAACAATCCCGGCCCCTCGCAGAGTCCGGGAACGTTTATATATAGGACGCGCCACTAGCAGCCGGAACGGAAAACAGCCCGTGCCCGAATTGAATGAACCCATATTTGAAGAAGCCTCGAACAGGCTGGCCGCGAAGCTCGCGGGCACTCAGCACGAGAAGTTCTTTGCAGGAAACAGGAAACGATACATGTTCGCGCTGCGGCTCATCGGAGCGCCACCCTCGCCCGGCTCCAAACTCCTTGACGCCGGCGCGTCTCCCGGACACCTTTCCGCCCTCTGCCGCGAAATCGGTTGGGATGTCGCAGCAGCCGACAGGCATCCCGGCGAGCAGTTCCCTCCCAAGACCGGCGCCCCCCCGCTCGACCTGTTCTCCGTCTTTGATATTCCCGTCTCCGAGGTCGATCTGGCTCAAGGCGCTCTTCCTTTCGCGGACGCCTCGTTCGACGCCGTAATGTTCAACGAAACCCTCGAACACCTCATCGGCTCGCCGCTGCCCGCTATGAAGGAGTTCGCCCGCGTCCTCAAACCCGGCGGCAGGCTCGCTCTCACCACCCCCAACGTCGCCTCCCTCAGAAACAGGCTCTCTTTCCTTTTCGGCAGAAATATCTACACCGCTCTGGATGTCGCGATAAACGTCAGACCGTACAAGTGCCACAACAGGGAATACACGCTCAACGAAGTCCGAGAACTGGCGGCGCGGGCCGGGCTTAAGGTGGAGCGGGCCGGGCTGGCCAACATCGGCCAAGCCGGTCTTTCCCCCCTCAAATCCGCCGCAAGAGCGATATATTATTGCGCCACATGGCTATGGCCGCCCGGACGCTCCCTGTTATTCCTCGTCGCTTCCAAACCCTGATTTCCCAAATCTTCCCTTGTCCGCCTCCCCCCAGATTACGCGCCCGCCGTCAAAACACGGATAATTTGTATTATCATTTAACTCAGGAGCCGCCCTCATCGTCAAATATATCGAGAGCCGGGCGACACGATACGATGATCGACGAAACGCTGCTGCTACAACGCGTTAAAGCCGGAGACCGGACTGCGTTCGACTCTCTGGTCGATAGATATCACCGCGAGATCTATTTCCTCGCGCTCCGGTTTATGAAAAACGCCGAGGACGCCGAGGACGTGACTCAGCAGGCTTTCTTGCGGGCGTTCGAGAAAATCGACTCGTTCAGGGGCGACGCCGCTTTCAACACTTGGCTGTACAGGGTGACGGTGAACCTCTGCAACTCCCGCCTGAGAAGCCGGAAGGAAACGGCCGAACTTAACGAAAACACGCGGGACGAGCTCTCGCAAGACGACTCTCCCTCCGCCGGAATCATCAAACAGGAAGCCTCCTCGGCGGCCTCCTCGGCGGTCGAGTCTCTGCCCGAAAAACAGCGCCTCGCGGTCTCCCTCCGCGTCTTCAACGAATTGAGCTACAGGGAGATCGGCGAAATCATCGGGTGCTCCGAACAGACTGCCAAGGTAAACTTTCATTACGGAATGGAAAATCTGAGAAAGAAGATGAAACAAAATGGAACGCTGTGAAGAGCTTGCGGAACTGATAACTCTGCTGGCGGACGGGGCGCTTGAAACCTCCGATGCGCAGCGCGCGGAAATCCACCTGAAAGAGTGCGACGCCTGCCGGGCAGCCTATGAAGAGACCCGCGCCGCGCTAGCCGCGCTAGCCTCCGCCCACGCGCTCCCCGAACCTCGGCCCGGTCTCGCCCGCGATATCGCCGACCGCGCTTACCGCGACGCTACGGCCCGGCGCGGGCGCGCCTCCGGCAGGACGCTCGCATTCAGACGTTTCGCATCCGCCGCGCTCGCCGCTTCTCTAGTCCTCGCCGTCGTCTCCGCCGCCTACCTGTTCCGACGCGACAGCGGCTTCCCCTTCCGAAGCGCTCCTTCGGAAGCCGTTATTCAAGCCGTCTCTGATTCCCTTTCATCTCCCACCCAGCCGGAAGACGTCGTTCTGACCGCTCTTGGCGACTTCCCCGGCGAAATCCGCCCGGTGTCGAGCCTGCCGGACACTCCGGCATCGTCAGACTCTCAAGCCGCGTCGGCGCTTCCCTCCGAACCTGCCTTCCGCGCTCTGGACGCAGACATGGACGCCGTAGACAACCAGATGTCTTCCATGTGGGGCGACGAAGCCGATGACTTGTTCTTTGAAATCATCTCGCTCACCGAGGAAGAGGCCGAGGAAATTTACGACCGGCTAGACGACAATCAAGGACAATCCGCCCTGCCGCTGGGCGTTTCATAAGGAGGAAACTATAATGAAAATTCGACTTTCCATCTTCGCAGCGCTCGCGGCGTTCTTTTTCGCGGCAACCGCCGCTCTGGCGGTCGAACCGGACCCGCCCCCCCCTCCCGGCGGCCCTCACGGCCACGGCAAAAAGATGATGGAGCGCGCCGATAAAGACCCCGCCTTCAGAGAAAAAATCAAAGAACGCGTCTTCGCCATGATGTCTTGGGAACTCTCAGACGAACTCGAACTTTCCGGCGACACCGAAACTGTCTTCCTCAAAGAGTTCAAAGCCCACTTCGAAGAGCGACACGCTCTTGCCGAACAACATCATCAGGCCATGAGCCGGCTTTCCGAAATTAACCAGTCCTCCTCCGGCGTCGACCAGAAAAAAATCAAGGAAGCCCTCGATGTCCTTGAGACTAACCGGAAGAAAATGCTCGACTCCGAGGAAAAATTCTTCGACCGCGTCAAGGAAATCCTCACACCCGAACAACAGGCCAGATTCGCCGTCGCTTGGCCCCTCGTCCAGCGAAACCTGATTGAAAAACTGAGAGGCGAAAAAAACAGGCGCATGATGGGCGAAGAGCAACCATCCCCCGGCAAAGGCAAACTAAAAAAAGGCTCCAAAACAGGCTCCGAATAGAAACTAACCCTGTTCAGCGCCCCCGGCGGTTCAAGGAAACTTTGAAAAGTTTCCTTGAAAATCCTTCAAACTTTTCCTTGCGCGTCTGGACGGCACGCTGCCGCGTCCCTTCCAGACGCTCCTATGAAAATTATTTTGAAGAGTGTTCTCATAAAACCCATTTCCCAACATCTTTTCCCATGTCACGCGCCGATGGCGGAAGCGCAGCTCCGACTTCGGCGCTAGCATGAAAAGTTTTGAAAGGGATTTTAAGGGAAAACTTTTTCAAAAGTTTTCCCTTAACCGCATCTAATGCGCCTCCGGCGGCCAAAGAGAAACTTTTGAAAAAGTTTCTCTTTGGATTCTCTTCAAAACTTTTCAATAGTCGTCGGGAGCGCCGCGCTTCGCGCGCCCCTCCCGACGCCCCATGTAAAATCATTCCTGATTGCCACTAAAACTCAGATAGTGAAATTGCGTAATTTTGGACTGCGGCGATTAATCGCCGCTTTAGATAAGGCGATTCATCGCCTTTATTAAAAAGCGACTGAAGTCGCTTATATGAAAGCGACAATGAATTGT
>JAKQBV010000522.1 GCA_029573925.1 bacterium | reverse complement strand
GCGCACAAGGACGAGGACGAGTTGTTCATAGCTCGGAACCGGTTGCTCAGGCAGGCGCGCGCGTTGCTGAGCCGCATCAATGAGAAAGCCGAGCGCGAAGGCTTGGAATCGCTCAACGACAACCCTGAAATCGAGGAGCTTGTCGACTATATCAAGTCGGCGCTCGGCGGCGGGGATATCCACCAGTTGAAAACGGCGGTGGAGACGATGAGCGTTTATCTGAACGAACTGGCGGCGGTATGACGCGACCCAAAGACAATGTGGAAAAAAGCCTCGCCTTGCTGGGGGTCAAAGAGGGGGCCACGCAGGCCGAGCTTAAGCAGGCGTTCAGGCGGAAGGCGGTAGCGCTGCATCCGGACGTCAATCCGGGCGACCCGATGGCGGCGGAGGCGTTCAAGCGCGTGACGGCGGCGTATGAGTTGTTGAGGTCGCGCGCGCGCGTGGAATCGGCCGCGGCGAAAAAGAAAAAATCAATCGAAGAAGCCGTCCCCGGAGCGGCGGCGCCAAAGGCGGCGCATAGACTGCGGCCTCGCTCGGTTTTTCTGCCGCTCGACGAGCTTGTTATCCGGATGCGCCTGTCGAAGAACCCTTATGTGAGACTGCACGCGGTCAGGGCCATCGCGGCTCTGGGCGGCAAAGAGGTGGCATGGGCGCTGATAAAAGCCCTCTCGGACGAAGAGCGCGCGGTGCGCGCGGAGGCTGTTGCCGCAATCGCGGAGCTTGAGTCCCGGGTGGCCGTCATCCCTCTGATATCCCTTCATAAGACTTCGGACGCCGCGATGCGCGCGCAGATAGAATCGGCGCTCGCCCGCGTTGACTCTCCGATGGCGGCTGCGTTTCTTGAGAGAGCCGGAACGCGGCCGCCTCCCCGCTCGGCTAGCATGCCGGTGTCCGGCGGAGCCGTCTGAATAGTTTGCCATGCGGCAAAACAAGCTCTTAAAATCCTGCGTTTCATCCGCTCTGAACAATCGCTCCCGAATCCTAATGACGGATTCGGGTTCAAAGATTTTTCCCCAATCGCCGAAGGTGAAAAAAATCCCAAGCGTTTTTTCGGTTTAGTACGAAGAGAATAAGGGGCTTGTCAGCAGGCGACGCGATTTCTGCCGGATTCTTTAGCGCGGTATAGGGCTTCGTCGGCTGACTTTATGATTGTTTCGGCGTCTTCGGCAGGCGGCAAGGCGCCGAGGCCGAGACTGACGGTTATATTCAGGGGTTCGCCGGCTACGGATGTGAACGGTTGTTTTTCGACGGCGTTGCGGACGCGTTCGGCCACCACCATCGCTCCCGAAACGTCGGTTTCCGGCATGACGACGCCGAATTCTTCGCCGCCGTAGCGGCAGAGGATATCGGAGTTGCGCAGTTGCTTTTTGACAATGTCGCACATGCCGCGCAGCACGATGTCGCCCGTCTGGTGGCCGTGGCTGTCGTTGAGCTTTTTGAAGTGGTCTATGTCGATCATCAGGAGCGTCAGGGGGCGTTTGTATCTTCTGTAGCGGATGATTTCCCGTTCGAGCGCATTCTGGAAATACCTGTGGTTGAAGACGGCGGTGAGGCCGTCGGTGTCCGCCATGTCCTGAAGTTTTTTTCTGAGGGACATGTTTTCGATTGCGACGGCGAGGTGGTTGCAGAGTATGCGAAGCTCGTCGAGGATGTCGGGGTCGAAAACGTAGTCGTCGTAGCTTGAGGCGATGAAGAGGCCGGTGAATTTTTCGCCCGCGCCGGAGAGGGTTTGGACGTGTATGGCTGATGGCTGGGTGGGGGCGACGAGGATGGAGCAGGGGATGTCCGCGGCCTCGGAGCTGTTCCAAGTCGCCTCGAAGAATCCGGCGGAGTCGGCCTCTCGCTCGGCCTTGAGTATCAGCGGATGGTCGATGGGGATTTCAGTCGGACGGTCTTCAGAGTCGTCCGGGTGGAGGGCGGCGGTTTTCGCCGCGAAGTTCACTATCACGATGTCCGCCCTGTCGGTTTCGAGCAGCCCTTTGGCGTACCTGTTGAAGAGCATCGCGGTTTTGGCGACATCGTTCTGGGCGTTCAGTTCTTTTGCGAAAGATATGTGGGCGCGGCGCCGGGCTGTCAGGAGATTCTGGGAGTTGAGCAGACGTTCTTTCTCCTCGACTAGGCGGGAGAGGTTTTCCTTGTCCTCGACGACATCCATGAAACGCTCTTCGAGACGGGCGTTGAGCGCGTCGATGGTGTTTTTCTGCCGTTCTATGTCCGCGCGCGCTCTCCGGGCGTTCTCTTCCAAGAAGGCGAGGACGAAGAACACCATGAACATGAAACCGAGGCGAAGGGCGAAGTCGGCGGCGAAAAGCTGTTGCGGATTGGCTAGATAAATCAGGAGGTAGGCGGCGGAGGAAAGAGCGGCTACGACGCCCCCTCCGGCGACGCCGAAATAGAACACAGCCAGCGCGATGAACGGGTAGTAGGCGAGATAGAAATTGCTTTGGCACAAGCCTGTGGCGCGGATGAGCAGCGTGATGAAGGCGACGTCCACGACGGTGGATATAAAATAGACGCCCTTTGCGCGGGAGGGGTAGAGTCGGGCTAGAAGATGGAACATGCCGGTGTAGACGGCGAACATCACTAGCAGGGGGACTACGCCCGAGATGAGGCGGGAGCTTTCGCCTTCGAGGAAGACCATCTGTTGGGAGGTTGTGAAGAGCCAGACGGCTGTTCCGGCAAAGAGGACGAGCCGGGGCGCGAGAAAGAAGCGGTCGCGTCCGTCCGGCGCCGATGGGGGCGCGAACTGCCTGCTGCTTTTATCCCTTTTCATCCGTCGAGAAGGCCGATCTAGAGGAATTCAAAATATCTCCGGTCGAAAAACATCCTCTGGTCGCGCGCAAGCGTGTTGTCGAAGTTGTCGATCGGAATCTCCGTTGAGTCGCTGAACATCGGGCGGTTGCCGTCTTCCCTGAAACTGAAAATCAGAGGAAGCAGGTCTTCCCGCTCTTTGGCTTCGTTGTCCGTCAGGTATGCGTTTCCGGATTCGAAATTGAAATAGAACTGGGAAAGTCCGAGGCCGGTGAAGGCGGGCCTGAACTCCTTGATGAAGTCGGAAACGATGTTGAACATGGCGCGGCGGTTCGCCGCCGATTTTTCCGGTTTGGGGGCGATAAGCCCCACCGGGTTCATATTCCAAGAGCCTTTCGGCTCCTTTTCCACTATGGGGTCTGTGCGGAACAGCGGCTTGCACTGAAGATTGAACCAGTGTTCAGGCGAGAAGAAAACAGTGCGGATGAAGTGGCATTCGGGTCTTTTCTCGTAGGAGATCGTTATGCCGGTCGGCAGATGGGTGTCGGCTATCTGGTAGGGGTTCTTCCAGCGGCCCACGTATCCCATGTCCACCTTGTCGCATTTGTATTTGTTCACGCGGAGGATGGTTTCCTTAATGACGTCGTAGTGGTTCGGCTGAGTGACTTCGTCTTTGATTTCCTTGAACTTATCTGTGTCCCAAGCCTGTTGGTTGTAGATGACGCGGCCGTACTTGCTGATCTGGTCTGTGTGCGCGACGGCTTCGCGCACGTCGCCCAGATATATGTGAAGGTGGCTGGAGGTCCGGTCGATGAAGGTCGGGAAGTCCTCAGTATTGACGGCGTAAATGTCCCAGTACAGTCTGTCCATAAGTCACCTCTGCGCGCAAGTTTGAGATATTATACAATTTCAAGCCGAATTTTTCATCAATGCGGGGAGAAACTCGAAAAGCGTTGATTCCGGGCATATTTGTCCCTGTTTAGATTTCTGCCCGCGCTGTCAAAAAAGCGAATCGGCGCGCTCCGCAGGGAGGCGGGTCGGGAAGCGTTTCCGACCGCCGCTGCGCGCGGAGCGTCATGCGTTGAAATCGACGCTTCGTATCAGGTCGAGCGTGCGTTGCTTATCCCTGAGCGAGCGTATTAGGGCCTCGTTTACGGTGTCTCCGGCTGCGGCGATTGTCGAGCCGTCCGCGTCTACGATATCTGATTTTATTTTTTTCCCGATGAGGTAGGCGAATCGGCGCAGGGAAGCGTCGGAAGCGCTCTGCGGCTGCGAACCGGCGTACGGCGAGGTCTTCCCCGTTATCTTCTGCGGCGCGGGTTTTTGTCCGAACAGGCTGCTGATAAGCCCGCCGCCGGAGAACATGCCCTCGAAATCGGGTTTAAGCCCCCTGCTGACGAGTTTTTCCAAGTTTGCGAGTATGGAGCTGACGCCTTCCTCGTAGTATCT
>JAKQBV010000509.1 GCA_029573925.1 bacterium | reverse complement strand
CAGGGGCGACACGTTCATCGGCGAATTCTCAGGACAGGCCACTCCCCGCGCGGAACGGATAGCCGCCATGCTGTCCGGGGCAGGGATTCCCGCCGAGGTAGCTCCCGGAGGCGTGTCCGCGCTGCTGTGGAAAAAGGCCGTGATAAACGCCGGCATCAACCCGCTTACCGCTGTTCTGAGAGTGCGGAACGGAGAATTGCTTGAGAGGCCGTCCGCGCGCGCGACGATGCTCGCCGCGGCTGCCGAGGCTGCCGCCGCCGCCCGCTCGGCGGGCGTGGATATTTCGGACGCCGACGCCGTCGAGATGGTCGAAACAGTCGCCCGCCGCACCGCCGCCAACATCTCTTCCATGCATCAGGACGTCGCCGCGGGTAGGCCTACCGAGATAGACTTCATCTGCGGAGCTATCGCCGCTCAGGCGGACAAGCATTCCATACAGGTTCCCGTAAACAAGACCCTGCTCAACCTGATAAAGGCGATGAGCGAAGGCGGTCTTCAGGATTGAGCGATGAATAGAAGGAACGCTCTTGAATCCGCGGCGGAAGACATCGCCGTGGCGGCAAGGGCTATTGACATTCAGCGAAAAGTCAGCCGCGGGGGCGGGCGGGATTCGTTCTCCATTCTGGACTGCCCGGTCGCGGACAGCGCGGGGGCGGACCCGAAACGGCTTGAGCGGGCAGTCAACAGGGCGCTTCGGGTTGGCGCGGTGTTCGGACTACTCAACTCCTGTCTCTCGCGCTCCGTCGTCCTCTGCCGCCTGCTCAGGGAAAACGGCGTTGACGCCCGCGTCGCGTTCGGACTCAACAAAGACGGCGACCGGCTCGCGGGCCACTGCTGGGTGGTCTGGGAGGGCAACCCCCCGGTCGCTCTGCCCGACGGCGGTTTCAAAATCATTGAGTATTACCCGACCGCCGATGCGCGCCCCGGATGGTCGCCAGACTGCTCAGGCAATGCGCGTTAGCAAGGAGAACTCAGAATGGACTTGTTCAATCTTGCAATTCTCGCCTGCTACGTTGTTCCGTTGTTTTTCGTCGTCCGCATGGCGGGCAAAGCCAGAGAGAACTATGACCGCCTGCCGGACAAAATCCCAGTGCATTTCGGCTTGAAAGGCAATGCGGACCGCTGGGCGAAAAAGTCTCCTCTGTCGATATACTGGCCTGCCGTGTTGACCGCCGCGATAAACGCCTTGATGTTCGGTTTCAATTATTTTTATCCCGAAGGAAAATCAGGCGCCGGCAGGGAAATGTCCGCCGCGCTTGCCGCCCTCAACCTCACATTGTGTTTCCTTTTTTACAGGGTCAGCGACGCCGCTATCGATTACGCTATGGGCAAGGCGAAAAACGTCTGGCCATATATTTGGCTTCCCCTCGCGGCGGTTATCGCGGCGAGCTTTCTTCCTGCCGCCGCGGGCGTTATGCCCGGAGAGACTTCTATTGAAGATTCTTTTTTCTGCGCGAAGGTGGACGAACGCAACAACCCATCCGATATCCGGAACACATTCACTGCGTCTGACGCCACAGTCGCGATTTTTATCAAATGGAGAAACCTGCGCGGGAACAGCGAACTCAGATACGAATGGCTCAATCCGAACGGAGAGTTGGATGCCGAAGGGAAATATACGTTCGGAGGAAAAAAGATCAGAAAAGAAGCGGTCGCTTGGTGGATGATTCCCATCAAGGGAGAGCCGCGAGAGGAATCGCCCGGAGTCTGGAAGACGGTTGTCTATCTCGACGATTCGCTTGTGTTGGAAAAAGAGTTCATGCTGCTCGCCCCCGAAAGCGAGCGCTCGAAGAAGTGAAACCCGAAGCGGATATTTCCCGCCTTCCTCTATTTTCTTCAATTAATCTTTTATTTCAATCAGCGGAAATTGTGATGTCGCCGGAAACAGTCGTTATATAAATCAGGCGGACCGAAGCTCCCGCTCCGGGCGTCTCAAACGTCAACTCTGAATCCGCCTCCGACACCTTTTTAAGATAAGCGTCCGCAGTGTCAACCGCGCCGGATTCCGTCTTAGCCACTATTCTGGCTTTTACAGAACGCTTGAGTTTCACTTTGATGTCGCCCGAATCCGTTTCAATATCCAAGTCGTTTTCCATGCCGGACGCTTGAAAAGAAACTTCGCCGGTGTCGCTCCGTATAAAAGAAATCTTGGGGCAGTCCTTGATGTCAATATTGCCGCTTGAGGAAGAAGCTATCGCCGCTCCTTTAATGTTGGCGAGGCTTATATTGCCTGAAACGGTTTTCACCGTCGCTTTTCCAGAAAGGCCGAACACGTCTATCGCGCCGGATGTCGTTGCGAGATCGATGGAGATGGCCGACGGAGCCAGAATGTCGTAATCGACTCGGCCCGACACCTCAAGCCCTGCTGATGATGGGACGGACGAAGTGGCGACCACGCTGTCGGCGGGGGCCTGAGCGTATACTTTTATTCGCGAAGCGAACTCGCGGGCTTTCGCTAGATCAGGCGCGAACGCTGTTTTGGCCGCCCGGAACGTCACCGCTTCGGCGGAACTCGCGCGCACGAATATCTGGCCATCGCCTTCAGACATCCGCAGGCTTTTGTCGCCTGACCACGGCACGGCGAACCTTTCCGCGAGAGTGTACTGGAATGTCTGCGGCGCGTCGGAGGTTGTTTCAGCATCCTGTTGCGCGTTCGCAAAAACCGCTGTCAGAAATGCCGCCAATAGCGATATGAACGCCGCCGCGCCGGGCTTTGCTCCTAGTTTCTTTCTTCCTTTTTTCTCTATGTCCATTCTCAAAGTCTATAACATGAGCGGCTAATTTCAACCCGAAACACATGAATCGCTTCTTGTTTTTTGAAAGCCAGAATATTTGAGAGAAGGAAAAAAGACGTTTCGAAACAAATGTCAAGAAACAATCATTTCGCGGAGGCGAGGAGAGTTTTTATCGCCTCCTTATTTATCATTAGATTTTTGTCGAGGTAGTTGCGCGCGATGAACCTTTCGACGGTTGCTCCGAAAACAGGCATGAAGACTTTCAGGTTGACGGTTAGGACGCAACGGGAGAGAGAGCAGTGGATGTCGCCGCGACAGTCTAAGATATCGCGGAAGTGGGAAGTTTCGGCGCGCCAGCGGCATGTCCAAGAATTTTCGTCCCAGACGCAGTGGATGCGCCAACGGAGCATGTCTTGGCTGAGGCGGTTTCTGAAGGAGGAGGGGATGCGAGCGCTGCCTTCCCATTCTGTGATGTTGGCGATTACGCCGGGGGCGGGCGAATGGCTGCTCAGCAACTTTACAGAGTTGACCGCCGGAACCAGAGCCAGATATTCCTCGAACCTGTCGCGGGTGAGGGCGAAGACGGCGTCGCGGGGAGCGTCGAAGATTTCGGTGTCTCGAATTATCAAAGAGTCCGCCTTCCGGCCCGGAACCGGGCGCGTCGCGGGCCGGGTTCCGGGGCTATTGCGGCAGCGGAGGGCTGAACAACGGAGGGCGCTGGCTGAAAGCGGCGTTCAGTCGAGCAGTTTTCCGACGATGGCGTTGATGCGTTTGCCGTCCGCGCGGCCTTTGAGTTCGGCCATCAGCTTGCTCATCACTTTTCCGGCTTCTTTTTTAGTCGAGGCTCCCAGTTCAGCGATGACAGCTTTGGCTTTATCTTCGATTTCGGCGTCGGACATCTCGGCGGGCAGAAAGGAGTCGATAATCTTGAGCTGGGCTTCTTCCTTAGCGACGAGGTCCTCGCGCCCGCCGTCCTTGAACTGTTCGATGGACTCGCGGCGGGTTTTGGCTTCCCTCTGGATTACCTGAAGGGCTTCGCCCTCGTCCAAGTCTCTCATGAGTTCGACCTGTTTGTTTTTCAGGGCTGTTTTGAGAGAGCGGAGGGTGTCGAGCATAGTGACATCCTTGTCTTTCATCGCCTGTTTGATTTGTTCGGTGATTTGATCGAGTAGCGGCATGGCGTTTCCTTTCTTGCGGGCGGGGCGGCCGGGACGGCGCTACGGTTTGAAGCTGTCGTCCGGGGCGCTTTCTTCGCCCGGCGTCTGTTTCTGGAATATCAGTATACTGTAATGCGAGATATTTGGCACGTATGAATGGGGGTATCCGTAGGGGCGGAGTTTCTCGGCGGAGTTCTCCCATATTTTTTCGCCTTTTAGAAGAAAACCGGCTTCGGCGGCGATGGAGGCGAAGTAGGGCGTGAGGAAAATGTATTGGCCGTTCTGGTACAGGTTGCGGGTGAAAACGGCCATGTGTTTATGTTCTTTGAGAGAAGAGTGACAGCAATTGAGCGCGCCGAGCATGAAGTCGAAAAAGGCGTCCACGGGCTTGGAGGGCGGGGCGGAGTTCGGGGACCATTCCTCCGGATTCATAGGGTTCGGCGGGTCGATGAGGACGAAGTCCACCGAGTCAGGCGGCACGCTGTGAAGCAGTTCCGAGCAGTCGCCGGACACAAGCTTCTGGCGGGGTATGCGGTGTTTTCGGCAGATGTGGTAGTAGATGTCCACCCAGCTTCTCTCAATCTCGAAACCGACCGCCTCTCGGCCCAGCAGGGACGCTGCGATCAGGGACGTGCCTGTTCCCGCGAACGGGTCGAGCACAAGGTCCTGCCTCTTTGTGAAAAAAGCGATCAACTGTCCGAGCAAGTGCGGGCTTTTATATTCGGGGTGTTTTCTTCGCAGGTCGTGTCCGAGGAATTTAGGGAACTTCTGGGAAAAGACGGTGCGGGTGAACTGGAGCCATTCGCCGCTTGAAACCTCGTTGAGTTTGTTGCGGGGATCGACCTCGAAAGAGCGCTCTTTGAGGAAAGGGAAGTTGGTCAGCAGGTCGAAATCGGGGGGTTTCTCGTCGAGTTTGAACATGCGCAGGATATTGAGCAGGTCGGCGCATTTTTCGGCGTGGGTGCAGGTGGCGCACATGTAAATAGGGCTGCGGCAGTGGAAACTGACGGTTTCAAGCGAAGGGTCGTCGTTTCGCATCAGACTATCGGTTCTTTCCTGAAGTCGGAGCTTTCGCCCATGTAGAGGTCGGGCATGTTGAGCAGGTTGATGATTTTGCCCTCGACGTTTCTAGCCGGGTCGGCGTGGCAGCAGGTCAACTCGACAACGGGGCGGTCGGGACGGCCGGGGTTTTGCGATTTGACTCTGCATCTAAAGACGGGCGTCGCGGTCTTCGCATGGTAGAGATCGACCACTTCTCCATTTTCATACAGCATTAAAACCCGCTCGAAACAGCGCACCAGTTCCCTGTCGAACATCGGCTCGTGGATGGAGCCGTCGGCTTCCGCTTTCTGCTCGGAGTTGTCGTACATCCATTCGAGGACTTTTGCGCGGGAGAACTTTTTGCGCCACGGCCTGTCCTGCGTCATTGAGTCAAAACAGTCTATCATGCCAAGTATCTGGGAGAACACGTGCAAGTTGCTCCTCTGCTTGGGATAACCTTTTTTATTTATGCGTTCGTGATGGTTCTCGATGACGTGTTTTGCCAGCGGCCGGTTGGCGAAAAATATGTGGTGCTGGACGACGTTCATTGAGACTTCGACATGTTTTTTGAGGATGGAGTGTTCTTCCGGCGAGATGGTTCCTTGTTTGAAAAGAATGTCCGGCATGCCGTCGTGGAGGTAGCCGATGTCGTGCATAAAAGCGCCGAGAGCGCCGCTGGCGATTTCCTCGTCGGAAAAGAAGAAGAGCATGTTTTTTCGTTTGTTGTGGTCGATGCCGGGGCCGAATTTGGCGTCCGAGCAGACCGCGCCGCGCGCCTTCAGGTCGGCGTTGTGCCGGGCGATGGTGGCCAGAAAATATATGCCGCAGTTCGCCATGTGGTTAAACAGGTAGCTGCTCTCGATTCTGTTGTCGTTGAGGTTGACCGCGACTTTGTCTATGCGCAGCGGCGAGAACGGCCCGTCTATGAGGTCGCGGCAGTCCTTGAGGAACTGCTCGAGTTTGGAGACGCTGATTATTGCTTCGGAGAACTGTTTGAGCAGTTTCATTTCGGCGGGCGGTCTCGCCGGGTCAAGTTTTGTTAGAGAGCCTTTTTCAAGTTTTATGTTCGTGCGGCTCATGCTCCTGACGCGGAGCATTTCCCGCTCCGGGTCCTTCTCGGTCATTATGTCCGCGAGCGAGGTCGCGATGTTCTGTTTTATGGCGAGGAATTTTTCAGTTTGAGTCAGTTCGTCGTCGCAGCCTTCGATGACGCCGCTCTGAGGCTCGTTTTCGCCGCGCACCCAGACTTCGGTGAATCCGAGTTCTATGAGTTTGCGAGCGACGCGCTCGTTGACTTCCACCCCGGAGTTGAAGCCTTTTACACCCGAACCGAGCAGCACCGGGCGAGCGAGAACGAGCTTCTCGCCCATATCAAGTTGTTCAAGAGAGATTTTCTGCATATTCCCTAGCGTCCCGCCTCCTACGCAAATAAGTGTAACACGCGCCGCCGCGCAAGTGAACAGGGAAACGGATTTTGAATAGAGAAACCTTGTGGAATTCGCGAGGAATTCGAGCGGGCGCTTGAGGACACGCCGAGCCGTTCAACGCGCGAGCTTTTTTGCAGGAGAGTTTCTGATAAAGATGTATTCGCCGGGGTTTTCAATTTTGATGAAGCCGACCGGGTCATCGCCGGACGCCGCCGCGCCAGCTTCGCCGCCGCCGGACACATCGGGGTTCACGAGCGCGTGATACTTGAGGACCGCCGCGCCGTCCGCGCCCGGCCTTACTCTGTATGCGCGGATTCCTTCAATGTCTGCCGCGACGAAGCCTTCGCCGGACAGGAAGGGAGAGGGTTTGAAGCCGGAGCGCTCGAAGACGCTGAACGCGCCGATTTCCGTCAGGCGGGCGAATGCCTGCGGGCGCGACGCGAACCGCTGCTTGCAGTCGCCGCTCCAGCATACTATCCAACGGATGTTGTAACGGTCGAGTTCGGCGTCGAGCGCGGAATCTAAAAACGAGGAAAGCGAGGCTCCGAGGAACTGGCCGTCGTGAAAGCCCGCGTAGTTGTGTTTGAGGAATATGTATGGGTAGGGGCCGCCGATGAATTCGCGTCCTGTGATTTCTGAAAGCAGGGCGGGGAAATGGCCTTCGCCGTATTTGGGGGGGAGCGCGTCCCGGTCGTTCCAGCCGGAATCCTCAAGGAGTATGCGCCCGTTCGGGGTGGTGTTGCCGGAAAGCCACAGGGCTAGCGCCCGCGTGTCGTCGTCGATGGGTTTCCTTATCATGGAGTTGAACATGGCGAAGTGCGCGAATGAGACAAGGAACAAAAGGGCGAGAGCGGGGAAGGCGAATCTAGAGAGGGAGGGGCGGGCGCGCAGCGCGGCTGCGGCTCCGGCGGCGGCGGGAATGGCAAGCAGGAAATCCATATATCCGATGTAGCGCGTCGGGTTCACGGCCGCGGTCGGCTTCCAGAACGAGCCGAAATATATCAGCGCGAGGAACAGGGCGGCTGTCAGCGCGAAGAAAGCGGCGCGCGCGCGGTCTTTCCTCTGGGCGATTATCCCGGCTATGCCGAGCGCCAGAAGCGAGTCTTTCAATATCGTGTTCATCGCGGCGAACACAGGGTTCTGCGAGGGTTCGAGCACTTTGTGCCCCATCGCTTTTGAGAGCGTGAAATAGTCCTTGAATATCCGGAACGGATCGAAGTTCAGCCCGTGAGGCGCGTGGGCCAGCTCCACTTTGAATTTGACCAGTTCGATGAAGGGGACGAGCCAGAAGGAGTTGACGGCGAGAGTTAGAGCGAGGAACATAGCTATGGAGCCGAGGCGGCGCAAGTTGACATTACGCAAATGGCAGGCGAAAAGGACGGCGGCGGGAATTCCGAACGCCACCATGGCCGTCTTGTGCGCGAGGAAACACAGCGGGACGAGCAGGCAGAGCCGCGCGGCGTGCGAGGGGCCGTCCTCGCGCATAAACCTGTAGAACACAGAGACGGCGTAGAAGCAGATATGGAACGCGAAGATGCCGGAGGTCATGCCGAGGAGCAGCATTATGACCGGGTAGCCTGTCCACCAGTAAGCGAGCATGACGATTAGCGCCCAATCGCGGCGCGCCCCCGACAGCCCGAAATTTGAAAGCCCCGCGCGGAAACAGAACGGCGCTATCGCCACTGAAACGAAAGTGGCTGCGGCCAGAACAGCCGCCGGAGGCGCAGGGTTCAGGAACGCTTGCAGAAACTGGAGGAACACGTTGCTGTTCCATGTGAAATTGAGAGGGTATCCGGCTGAGTAGAAATAGTCGAACCCCCAGAAAGCGAAATACGACTCGAAGAATTGAGAGGCGCGATGCTGGAAGTAGAGCATCACCGGAAAGTCGTTGTAGGTAAGAGGGTTGGTGTTTGCGAGTATGAGGGCGGCGGGCGCGGCGATGTGCGCGGCGACGAACAGCCAAGCGAAGAATTTCAATGTCCGTTTCACCGCGCGCCCTCCTTTCCCGCGCCTTCGACGGAGTAGTCGGGATAGGCCAGCGAGACGGCCTCCGCGACAAGCGCTCCTGAATCGGCGTCTGACGCGGCGAATAGCAGGGATTTGGAAATAGCGGCGTCGAGGCAGGAGGCGTTGTCGCCGCATGCTCTCGCTAGAGCGTCGAGTTTGGATTTAACGTCCGCGCCGCCCGCGCCGTAGTAGCTTTTCAGCATCCACGGCGCGAAGTCATCCGCCTGAATGAGCGCCGCCGCTTTTTCAGAATCCCCGTAATCAACGGCGAAAAGCTCCAGCAGGATGCCGTCTTTGGAAAAACCGCGCCTGAGCCTGAAGACGCCCGCCGCCGCCTCGAAATTGGAGAACAGCCATTCAATGTCGCGCGCGGTTTTCGAGCCGGGGCCGAATCCTTCTCCCGCGTTGTGAAGAGACAGCGCGTTTTTGCGGAGAGCGTATTCTTTCAGATGGTTGAACGGATAGGGCCGCGCGGCGCGGATATAACTCTCCGGCAGGATGGGGGCGGAGGGAAACGTTTTTCCGCCGTACAGCAGCCCGTCGCAATCAAATAACTCGTCGAAGTAATGGAATACATGCTTGTAGGTCGGAGAACCGGAATCGAAGTATACGACGCCGGTTCCGTTTGAGCAGTCGGCGCGGAGCCGTTCTATATTTTTTACATACCGGGCGTTGTCTTTGTTTTGAAAGGATTCGATTTGAAAGAAGGAGAATCGGAAAGCGGCAACGATGAAAAGAGCCGCGATGAGAATAAAAACAGTCGATGGAACCTTGGAAGATTGATAGGAGGCGCGAGAATCGCCGTCGTGGTTTTCTGCGCGCGCAGCGAGCCATGTCAGCGCGAACAGAACCAAAGCAGTTGCGAGCGCCGCAACGATCCGCGCGGGGTTCTCCGTGGCCGAAGCGGCGATGTCCGCCCATGACTGGAAATAGAGGGAAATGTTTCCGGCGGCGCGAGGAGCGCCCGTTTTGAAAGCGCCGGAGACGAGGATGAGAACCGCCGGAACGGAGGCTAGCAGAGCGGGGCGCATGGAGACGCCGCCCGAATCGGAGGAGCGTTTCCCCGACGCCGCGACGACGGCGGTTTGAACAAGCAGTGACAATATGCCGAATTCGCATGTGTATGAGGCGGCGGCTGTTGCGGCCGTATGGAGGCGGGAGACCCGCGCTCCGGGATCGCGGCGCGCTTCGACGAACAGCATCCATGAAAGCGCTATCAGCAGGAACGAGAACGAAAACGGAGCGGCTCTCCACGATTCGACCGCTAGGAAAAAAGAGGAATAAACAATCAGCGCGTGACAGCGCGATTTTGTGCGCGGAGCCATTCGCGAGCGCAAGACCGCGAGGCGCGCGCAGTGGACGCCGCACAGGAAGAAGACGGACGACAACAGGCGAAGAATCATCAACCCGCCGGGGAGAAAAGAGGCGGCGCGGGCGAAAGCGTAATACAGCGGGAGAAGGTTGTCGTAAAGAGATAGGAAAAAACCGATTACGAGGAAGTTGCCGGAGAAGAAAAGAGAGCGAGCCTCGTCCGGGAACGGAAGCGAAAAAAGAGACGAGAAAGCGGCCCCGGTGGCGAGAGTGAAAACGGAGACGGTCGCGTAGGCGGCGCGGAGTCCGCGCGTCATGCGGGGCGCTGAATCGCTCTCGTTTGCCATAGCGTCAATCAACCTTCAGGGCGTACACCCTGCCGTCGGTGGAGCCGAATATCACAAGTCCATTGTATATGAGCGGGTGGGAATCGTCGATGTCCCATCCCGTAAGGAACCGCCAGAGGAGTTTTCCGTCTGACACGCGGACCGCGTGAAGGAATCCCGCGTGGCAACCGATGTAGGCGACGCCGTTGTGAACCGCCGGGGTGGTTTCGAATCGGGCGTCGGCTTTATATGTCCAGAGCGTTTCGCCTGTGTCCGCGCGGAGAGCGCGGACGTTGTGGGCGTTGTCGCCGAAAACCACCGCGCCGTCGGCCCACGCCCCGCCCGACCATATTTCGGCCCCTGTTTCCGCTCGCCAGATCTCTTTTCCGGTGTCGGCGTCGAGCGCTGCGAACGCGCCGCTCTTGCTTCCGGCGAAAACTTTGCCGTCCATTACCAGCGGGGCGCTCTCGACAGAGCCGCCCAAGCCGCCGCGCCATATCTCTTTCCCCGTGTCAGCGTCGAAACAGTAAACGTATCCGTGGTTGCAGCCCATGTAAACTTTTCCGTTGTGGATAACGGGGGAGGATTCGACCGGTCCGGAAGTCGGGACGCTGTAAATGAGTTGCCCGGTCTCGGCGTCGATTTTCATCAGCGCGCCCGGTTTGTCCGCGCCGACGAACACCGCGCCCGTAGCGTATGCGGGGGATGATTCCGCCCATCTGATATAGTGGAACCAGAGGCGCTTTCCGGTTGCGGCGTCGATGGCGCTCAGCCCGTCGTGCGCG